>JAFGGE010000029.1 GCA_016930745.1 Sedimentisphaerales bacterium | reverse complement strand
CAATCCCGCAAAGACAATACGTTTTATGTGAACGCACGGGGAAACAATCCCGAAAATCGTCTGGCGATCTCGGTCTCAGGCGGCAAACTGGAGTATCTGGGCCGGCGGCGATTCAGGCTGCCGATTGTCTGGGAAGCCAGAGAGCCAACACCAAGGGATGCTTTGGTGTTCGTACACTTCAAGACAGACCAGTCGGAACGATACGACCGGATCGCCTTTCAGGCCGATGCCCAACCCGATCCGCCCACGAGCCAGTGGAGCGGCGCCGTCATCGTTAATAAAGACCTTATTGTGGAAATCCCCGCTCGATTCGGAGCGGGGCGATATGATGTGCATACGGGCCTCTACAGTTCCGGGGCAGGACGGTATGCCGTGGAAGGAGAAGAGACCGACGACCGTACCTATGTGCTTGGAACGCTGGTTGCCGAGGGCAATGGCGAGAATGTGACGGGGATTCGATTCGAACCGGTCGTCAAGAAGGTTCGCCCGGAAGCCCGATGGAATGTCCAGCGAAAGAAGATTGACTTCGGTCCTTTCCAGACCAACGGAGCTTTCCGCTGTGAAATAGAACCATGGCGACTTGTTTTTACCCCGCTGCCGGATGTGCCTTCATTTGAAGTCGTTTACAAGGAAGGGTCACAAATCCGGTCCGTGCGGTCACTGGATACCCAGGGAAAAGTACGGCGGGAAGTGCCTTTCGAAAAACAGGATGGACGAGTGCATTTTATAACGAAAACCGGTGAATTTGCGTACGAACTCAGGAAACAACAATAAAGGTGACGATCAGGGAGAGGATCATGGTGCGATTGATTGTGGCATGTTTTACCGTATCTTTATGTACGATTTCACTGGCCGCGGATATCGAGAAACATCCATTCAATGTAGACGATTTAATATCTATCAAGCAGATTAGCGATCCGCAGGTCTCGCCGGATGGAGTCTATCTGGCCTTTGTCGTCAAGATAATCGACCTGGAGGCCAATCGAGGCCGGACCGATCTATGGCTGATGCGGACCGACGGCAGCAGCCTGCGACAGTTGACGACCCATCCCGAAAACGATTCCAGCCCTCGATGGTCACCGGATGGCAAGTGGATTTATTTCCTGTCAAGCCGAACCGAAACATCGCAGGTTTTTAAAATCGCTCCGGATGGAGGCGAAGCTGTTCCTGTAACGAAACTGCCCCTGGATGTAGGCAATCTGGTTGTCTCCCCTTCAGGTGCTCATATTGCCTTCAGTATGGAAGTATTTCCCGGCAGTTCATACAAGCAGACCAAAGAAAAACGGGACGACATCGAAAAACGCAAGGCGAGCGGGCGGACGTATGAAAAGGCCTTTGTACGGCACTGGAATACATGGAAGGATGGGCGGAGGTCCCACGTATTTGTCATGGCGGTCGATGCCAATGAACCTGCCGATGTGATGAGGGACATGGATGCCGACAGTCCTTCTGTGCCGTATGGCGGGGCCGAAGAGATTTCGTTCACGCCGGACGGCAGGGATATCATTTTTACCGCCCGTGATGTCGGGCGGATCGAGCCATGGTCGACGAATTTCGATCTGTTCATGGCCCCGATCGATGCAGGCAAAAAACCTGAATCGATCACTCCCAAAAATCAGGCATGGGACTCTACGCCGCTTTTTAGCCCGGATGGCAAAACCCTGGCGTACCTGGCCATGGCCCGTCCGGGATACGAATCGGACCGGTTTCGGATTCTCCTGCGGGACTGGCGGACGGGCAAGGAACGAGTGCTGGTCCCGCAGTGGGACCGCAGCCCGTCCGAGATAGGCTGGTCCAGAGATGGCAAGGTCCTGTTTGCCACGGCGATGAATCTGGGGCAGCAATCTCTCTATGCGATTGATATCGCTACCGATAAGGTGAGCCTCATCGTGCGGGATGGGCGAGTCTATTCGCCGAGCGTCTACGGAAACCGAATTTTCTTTGGCCTGTGTAATCTGAAAAATCCGGTCGAATTATACTCTGTCTTTTCGGATGGAACGAATTTGCGGAAATTGACCGGATTAAACGAGGAAAAGCTGGCCGAGGCACAAATGGGTGAGTATGAGCAATTCACGTTTTCCGGCTGGAACCAAGAGCCGGTCTATGCCTATGTGGTCAAGCCGGCCGAGTTTGATCCCGCGAAAAAATATCCCGTAGCCTTCCTGATCCATGGCGGGCCGCAAGGCTCGTTCAGCAACACCTTCCACTACCGCTGGAATCCGCAGATCCAGGCCGGCGCCGGCTATGCAGCGGTGATGGTGGATTTTCACGGCTCGGTGGGATACGGGCAGGATTTTTGCGACTCGATCCGGGGCGACTGGGGCGGCAAGCCGTTGGAAGATCTGCAAAAAGGCCTGGCCGCCGCCCTGGAACGCTACCCGTGGATGGACGCCAGTCGAGTCGGAGCGATGGGCGGCTCTTTCGGGGGGTATATGGTCAACTGGATTGCCGGGCAGTGGCCGGACCGCTTCCGTTGTCTGATCAGCCATGCGGGCAACCTGGACGAGCGAATGGCCTATTTTGATACAGAAGAACTATGGTTTCCGGAATGGGACCATATGGGTACCCCCTGGACGAATCCTGAATCGTACGAAAAGCACAATCCGATTAATTACGTGCAAAACTGGAAGACCCCCATGCTGATTATTCACGGGGCGCTGGATTTTCGTGTAGTCGATACGCAGGGTTTATCTGTATTTAATGCCTGCCAGCGGCTTGGAATCCCCAGCAAATTACTCTACTATCCAGATGAGGGGCACTGGATCCAGAAGCCGCATAATGCCATTCAATGGCAAAAAACCGTCATGGACTGGCTTGACCAGTGGTTGAAAGAAGGGGACTGAAAGAAAGGTCAATTTTATTCTCTGATTTGACAGGATAGCCGGATTTCTTTACGATAGGGCAGTTGGGTGGTCCAATGATGAGAAGTATCGCGTTTGAGGGAAACTATGCCCAGTCACAATCTGGCCAGGATTGCAGTAGACGACATCGAGATCATCGGCTATTCGGTGGCCGGAGAAGAAACGGTCGTGGCGGTACCTCAATTGGATGTTTGTTTTGACATCGGCAAGGCGCCCGACCAGATCATCCCCATCAATCATATGCTGCTGACCCATGGTCACATGGATCATGCGGCAGGACTGGCATATTACCTTTCCCACCGGAAATTCTGCGGGCATACCGAAGGTACGGTCTTGGCGCCGACGGACCTGATACCTTCTATTCGTCAAATCCTGGATGTCTGGGGCAGGCTGGATGGATCGCATATTCCCGCGAATCTGGTCGGAGTAGTGCCGGGGGATGAATATAAGATCAAGCCCAACCTGATTGCACGGGCGTTTCCAACCAAGCATTGCCGCGGCTCCGTGGGCTATTCGGTCATAGAAACCCGGCGTAAGCTCAAGGCAGAATACGCCGGCCTGTCGGGACCTCAAATAGTCGAATTAAAAAAACAGGGAATTCCCATCGACAATCCCGTGGAAATTCCCATGGTGACCTACCTTGGCGATACCAAGTATGTGGATTTTTCCTCGCTGAGCTATGTGGCCAACAGCAAGGTGTTGATCGCCGAGTGTACCTTTTTCATCGAAGACCATCTGGATCGGGCCGATGCCGGGCGGCACATGCATATCGACGAGTTTGGTCGGCTTCTGGAGGGTCTGCACAACGAACACATCGTGGTTACCCACTTGACTCAGCGGACGCCAATCCGCGAAGCCAGGGCGATCATGAAGGAAAAGCTGGACAAAGATATCTATGATCGTATCACGATCCTGATGGATCGTCGAAGCACAAATCGGATCGGAAATCAGAAATAACAGTTCGAAAGAGGCTTACCATGCGAAATACTACAATATGGATCGGTCTGACAGGATTTACGGTACTGTCGGCCTTCTCGTTGTTGTCGGCGCAGGACCTGGGCAATTGGCCCTGCTGGCGCGGCCCAAACCACGATGGAAAGAGCACAGAGACGGGCTTGTTAAAAGCCTGGCCGCAGGGGGGACCAACCCAGTTGTGGAACGTTAATGGTTTGGGTAAAGGATTTTCAACCGTGTCCATCGCCGATGGGGTAATTTACGCCTCAGGCGATGTAGGAAATGATTTAATTCTGTTTGCTTTGGACGGTCAAGGGCAGAAAATGTGGCATACCCGCGTCGACAAGGCCTGGTCTCAAAGCACACCCGGCTCACGATCCACCCCGACCATTGATGAAGGACTTGTCTATCTGCTTTCTGGAAATGGCGTGTTGGGATGTTTCAAAACAGAGGATGGCAAAGAAATCTGGTCAAAAGATCTGAGCGATCTTGGTGGAAAACCAGGCGGATGGGGGTATGCCGAGTCCGTTCTGGTCCTGGGGGACCTGGCAATTGCTAAGCCGGGAGGATCAAATTGTATCGTGGCTTTTGATAAAAAAGATGGAAGTGTCCGATGGAAATCAACCAGATTCAACGCAGGACCGGAATACGGCTCGTGTATTCCCGTTGGATCAGGAGGCTCACAAATGATCGTGACGGGCACCAACAGGGGAATTATCGGGGTAAATGCAGTTACCGGAAGGACCATGTGGTCCAATGAATTCTGCGCAAACAATACGGCCAACTGCCCGGATCCGGCCTATGCCGACGGGTATGTTTTTTGGGCCAACGGTTATGGGAAGGGGGGAATCTGTTTGAAGCTGGAATCGAACGGGACCGGGATTGAGGCAAAGGAGGTATATCGGACGAATGAAATGGTGTGCCATCATGGGGGATATGTTATCCGGGATGGATACATCTACGGCAACCATAATAATGGATTTAGCTGCCTGGATTTAAGGACCGGCAAGGTCCGGTGGAATGTTCGGGGGCCGGGCAAAGGCTCCCTGGTCTATGCGGACGGCATGTTGTATCTGTTCGGCGAAAGCAACGGCAGGGCGGCCCTGGCAACCTGCAATCCTCAATCCTGTGACATTACCGGCGAATTGAGAGTGGACGGCAGCGGACCCAGTTGGGCCCATCCGGTAGTCGCCGGCGGCAGGCTGTATCTGCGGTACGATGATAACTTATATTGTTTCGATGTCAGGAAACCGTGATTCTTTCGTAAGCGAGCATCGAAAAAGAAAAAGCCCTTGCACAAAGGAAATTGTCGCAAGGGCTTTTTTATTTTCTTGTGTATTTCCGGTTAAAGAACAGGGGCTGGTTCCGGATCGGTTTCCTTTTTGAAGGATTTGAGCGATTGCGGTTCGGCGACCTTTCGATATCCCAGCGCCTTGATCACTTCTAGTACTTCCGTCCAGGTGGGGAAGGGGCGCTGATTGGCCCGCTTGTATTCGTCGATGGCCATGAGAAATTCAAATTGATCCTCCGTCATCTCGCCCTCTTCGGCGGCCCGACGCTCTTCCGTACGACGGTGGCCGGGACCCCGCCGGCGATCCAATCCGATCCGACGATCCACAACCTCTTTTCGTCGTTCGATAAAACTCTTGCCTTGTTCGCTATGTTCGCTCATGAGATACCCCATTTCCCGTTACCGGGGCGGATGATTAGTCTTCCTCATATAATTCGTCTTCCAGGATATGATCGTCCTCCGCGTGGAACACCATATCATAGAAGTCGCTGCAGCCCCCTTCGGATTCAATCAGAAGATGAGCTTCGTCCAGGAAATCTTCCGGGACCATTACGGCGACGCCCGGAAACGAGGTTCCAGGCTCCGGACCGGTCTTGATCGCGGCGGGAATGTTGTTGTCGTTGAGGAGTTTTTTGTATTGTTTGGCCAGATCCACATCCTCGGCAAAAGCCACGGTTACGAACTCCTCCAGGGAGACCGTTTCGTTTTTTCGTTTGCGCCTTGGCGCCATAGATCCATCTCCGCTTTCGAAAGGGCAAATTGATCGCCAGACTAAACTTTTCTGTGCGTTCATCGACCTGCAGAAAGGACGAATTAAGTGAAAATCCATGAAATACCGGCAAGAGCGCCCCTTTCTCGCTGCGTCTGGAAAGGAAGGTAGGGAATTTCTGGATTGTATGTTTTGGGTGTGAAAAAAATATGTAGAGGAAAGTTTTTTTTTCAATCTCTTCGTCAACGTCTTAAAATATCGCAGAAGGTTTCACGAAAAATCCCGTTTTTAGGCCAGGATTGGAACAATTTTTCCGTTCATTCTCGTTAAGATAGCCGCTCTTTTAGCCGATATATGGATAAATGAAGTATAATTTTATGCGGTGTAATCCGGGAAGGTATGTCAACAGTGCTAAGCCTGGTATCGAGGGATTGGTGACATGGAGCTAGGGATGGCAGAAGAAAGCCGAAACCTGCCAAATTTTTCAAAAATTTCATGGACTAATGTTCCTACCCCTTTCTATAATATGCTTGTACGTGGTCTAAACGGGCCGGGCGCGGTCCGCGGCGACGAAAGGGATTTTGGCTCGTGGAACAAGGAAGGTAGGCGCAGGCCAGGGGGCGCACAATGAAGGTATTTATGCTCGGCTGGGAATTTCCCCCCTTCATTAGCGGTGGTCTGGGTACGGCATGTTACGGCCTGACCAAGGCGATGAATCATTTGGGAATTGAGGTGGTTTTCGTACTGCCTCAATCCGTGGATATACCGCAGAACACCCATGTAAAAATGCTTACACCGCGTTCGGTTTCCCACGGGAATCCAGCGGGTCACGCGTATCCTGAATTGGGCCACGTCCGCATTAAAACAATTGATTCCCCATTGCAGGCTTATAAAACGCCCGATGAATACCAGCAGCAATTGCAGGCCCTGATCGATCTGAAACGATCAAAGCACCGCATTTCCGAGGTGCATGGACAGGAGGTGATTGACGAACTGCTTCACATGCACGGAAACGACAGCCTCCGATCCGGACATTACGGCGGCGACATGTTTTCCGAGGTCCATCGCTACGCCGGCTCGGCGGTGCGCCTGGCCTTGGAGGAAGACTTTGACGTCGTTCATGCCCACGACTGGATGACCTACCCGGCGGGCATCGCCGTTTCCGCAGTGACCGGAAAGCCCCTGGTCGTCCATATCCACTCCACGGAATTCGATCGCAGCGGAGAGCACGTCAATCAGGGGATCTACGATATCGAACGGCGGGGTCTGCATGCCGCCGATCGTGTGATTGCCGTCAGTTATCTGACGCGCAATATCGTCATATCACGGTACGGCGTTCCGGGCGAAAAGATCGAAGTCGTTTACAACGGGGTTGAATCCACCGGCAGGCCCAACTGGAATTTTTCCCCGACGCCCATCCGCAGCGATGAAAAAATCGTCCTTTTCCTGGGCCGTATTACCATGCAAAAAGGTCCGGAGTATTTCCTCATGGCCGCCAAAAAAGTCCTGGAGGAAATGGAGAATGTCAAGTTTGTCATGGCCGGTTCCGGCGATATGATGCAGCGAACCATCGAAATGGCGGCGGAGATGGGAATCGGTCATAAGGTCCTCTTTACCGGATTCCTGCATGGCGAGGATGTGCAGCGGGTTTATAAAATGGCGGACCTTTATGTCATGCCCTCTGTATCCGAACCGTTCGGGATCGCGCCGCTGGAAGCCCTGAACCATGACGTTCCCGTCCTGATCAGCAAGCAAAGCGGTGTGTCCGAGGTATTGACGCATGTGCTCAAGGTGGATTTCTGGGATGTGGTGGAGATGGCTAACAAGATCGTCGCCGTCTTGAAATATCCGCCTTTGCAGATGACTCTGCGCGAGCACGGCAACTTTGAGGTGCGCAGGCTTCGCTGGGCCGACGCGGCGGAAAAATGCGGACGCATCTACGATGAACTGCTGGTCCTGGTGTAGCGGGGAATTATGCCGACGATTTGTTTTTATTTTCAGGTACATCAGCCGTTTCGGCTGCGTCATTATACGGTCTTTGAGAGATCCAGCTCTTATTTTGACGAGTTTAAGAACGCTTCGATCTGCCGCAAGGTCGCCAACAAGTGTTATTTGCCGACCAACCGGCTTCTCCTGGAGACCATTCGCCGATTTGATGGGCGTTTCCGGATCGCCTTCAGCATTACCGGGGTGCTGATGGAACAATTTGAGAAGTACTGTCCGGAGGTGATCAGCACATTCGACGCTCTGGCGCAGACCGGCTGTGTGGAGTTTCTGGCCGAGACGTATTATCACAGCCTCAGTTTCTTGTATTCCCCGACCGAATTTGTCGAACAGGTCGAGCAACAGGTCCGCAAAATCGAGACCATGTTCGGGCAATCCCCGCGGGTCTTTCGCAATACCGAGCTGATCTACAACAACGACCTGGCGCGGCTGGTGGAGTCCATGGGACGTTTCGACGGGATCATTACCGAAGGAGCCGATCATATCCTGGGCCACAGGAACGCCAATTTCGTGTATCGCCCGCCGAACAGCGAACGGATCAAATTGCTCTTGAAGAACTACTCCCTCAGCGACGATATTGCCTTTCGTTTCTCCAATCGACATTGGGAGTCGTATCCGCTGACGGCGGACAAATTCGCCCAATGGGTCAACAGCGTCAATGGAAACGGCCATGTCGTGAATCTGTTTATGGATTACGAAACATTCGGCGAGCACCAGTGGGAGGATACCGGCATATTCCAGTTTATGGCGCACCTGCCGGAAAAGGTCCTTCAGCATCCGGACAATAATTTTATGACGCCTACCGAGGTGTTCGCCGCCTATCCGGCCATGGACGTGGTGGATGTTCCGCATATTATCAGTTGGGCCGATACTGAGCGGGACCTTTCGGCCTGGCTGGGCAATGCGATGCAGTCCAACGCGCTGCATGAGGTCTATCGTCTGGAGAAGCTGATCAAGAATGTGCGGGACGAGCGTCTACTGGCGGATTGGCGGCGCCTGCAAACCTCCGATCATTTTTATTATATGTGCACGAAGTACTTTTCCGACGGGGACGTGCACAAGTATTTCAATCCCTATGACTCTCCATACGATTCTTACATCAATTTCATGAATGTGCTGGACAATCTGAAACGAAGATGCAACCTGCTTGCGGCCGAGAGGGTGAGCCAGAGCTTGTCATAGTCGATTCAAGGAATTGGCGCGGACTGAGGAACGGGGCGGACGCAGCAAGGCATACGATCCAGGGAAGGATACACGGATGCTGACCTCCATATATGATGCAAGCAGACAAATCCGGACATTTTCGGTCAAAGGGCAATCGGTGGAAGCGATGCTCGATACCGAATGGTTGTTGACCAACAGCCGGGGTGGGTTTTCCAGCGGAACGATCGCCGGATGCAATACGCGGCGCTATCATGGCCTGCTGGTCGGGTCATTGAATCCGCCGGCGAATCGGATCGTTGCTCTGTCGTCGTTGCGGGAAGTAGTGGTCGCCGATAAAGACAAGGGCGAGCTGGGCAACTATGAATTTGACGGGTATATGTCCGATCGCGGGATGAAATTCCTGGTTGCCTTTCGCAAGGATCATGGAGTCCACTTTGACTATGATCTGGGCGCGGCGGAATTGACCAAATCCGTCTATCTGATGCCCGATTCGGATGCCGTCGCTGTAGTCTATGACTTTGTCCGCGTATATTCCCCTCTGGAATTCTCGGTCCGCCCATTGGTGGCCATGCGGGATTTCCATGCTCTCCAAAAGTCCCAGACGCCCCTGAGGGCGATTTCCCGAGGCAAGGCCTGGGCTGTCCGCACCGATGCCGGCTATACGGGCGAGCTGCTGCTGCAAAGCGAGCAGATGCCGTTTACTCCGGACAGCCAATGGTGGTATAATTTTACCTACCGCGTCGAGCAGCAGCGAGGACAGGACCATCTCGAAGACCTGTGGTCGCCCGGCTTCTACCAATATCGCATCGAATCGCCCAGGAGAATTGTATTATGGGCAGGATTGGAACGATGCGTCGATCCGGAACAGCCGGTCGATGTGGATCTTGATCCGGATATCGCCCTGGATGCCCTTATCCTGCGTGAAAAAGACTGGCAGGGACAGGAACGCCGATCCGAACATACATGGCGACGGCTTTGCAACGCCGCTTCGCAGTTCGTCGTCGAACGGCAGATTGAGGGACGTTCCACCCCGACGATCCTGGCCGGGTATCCCTGGTTTCTGGACTGGGGGCGGGACACCTTCATCTCTCTTCCTGGATTACTGCTGTGCACCGGACGTTTCGAAGAGGCGGCCGGCGTGCTGAAAACCTTCGCCCATGCGGTCGATGAGGGCATGATCCCCAATCGGTTCGACGATTACGGCAATGATCCCCACTATAACAGCATCGACGCCTCCCTTTGGTTTGTCCAGGCGGCGTTTTCCTTTTTACACTCCGCCGGCGACGAGGAGACTTTCCGTAAAAAGTTGCTCCCGGCCATCCGCTACGTCATGGAGTCGTACCGCAAGGGTACCCGATTTGGAATTCATGCCGATGAAGACGGACTGATTACCGGTGGCGATGAGCAGACCCAATTGACCTGGATGGACGCCAAGTGCGGCGGTATGGCCTTTACGCCGCGCTACGGCAAGGCCGTAGAGATCAACGCGCTGTGGTATAACGGATTGCGGAATCTGGCGGAATTGTACCACGGACGAAATGACGATGAAGCCCGTTTTTACGGCGAACTTTCCGAAAAAGTCGCCAATAGCTTTCGCCGTTTGTTCTGGAATCCGGAGACGGGATACCTCAATGACTGTATCCTGCCGGACGGCAGGGCGGATTCGAGCCTTCGCCCCAATCAGATTTGGGCGGTTTCTCTGCCGCATTCGCCGCTTCCCTTCAACTGGCAGCAGCGGATAGTCGATGTCGTCGAGCGGGAACTGCTCACACCCTACGGATTGCGGACGCTGAGCCGGCATGATCCCCGATACATCGGCCGATGCGTGGGAGATCAGATGAGCCGGGATCGGGCCTATCATCAGGGTACCGTATGGTCCCATCTGATCGGTGCGTTTATCGAGGCCTTTCTGCGGGTGCATCGGTTCGACAAAGTCAGCCGGGAAGAAGCCGCTGGTTTTCTGCAGCCCCTGCTGGACCACATGGACAATCAAGCCTGCATCGGGACCATCAGCGAAATCTTTGACGGAGATGAGCCCCATACGCCGCGAGGCGCCTTTGCCCAGGCCTGGTCTGTCGCCGAAGTCATGAGAGCCTACCAGCTTATCCATGGATAGCGGTAGTCAACCATCATGTCATGGTCATATCCTTTCCAAAGCCACGTTTGCCCCTTCAACAGGACGTTTCATTGGGCGGGCGGCTTTCATGGATTCAAAGAGATTTGACAAGGAATCGGAAATCTGTACACTATTATTTTGACCCCCTCCCCCGGGAAGGGCAGGGGGACCAACATGTATATGAGAAAAAGACATGGAACTGACCGACAATCTGAATATTAAGCAATTCAAGCCGCTCCTGACGCCGGCCCAGTTAAAGGAAGAGTTGCCTCAAACGGACCAGGAGAGCGTCCTGGTCGCGGGGACGCGACGCCAGGTGGCGGATATTTTAACGAATCCTTCGGACCGACGTATGGTGATCGTCGGGCCTTGCTCTCTTCATGACCGGGATGCCTCGCTAAAGTATGCCGAGAAACTCAGGCATTTGCAGGACAATGTGGGTCCGAAGCTTCTGTTAATCATGCGGGCCTATTTTGAGAAACCCCGCACTACGCTGGGCTGGAAGGGGATGCTGTACGATCCGGGTCTGGACGGGTCTTACAATATCGAGCAGGGTTTTCGTATGGCGCGAGGCCTGATGCGGGAGATTGGAAATATCGGGTTGCCCATAGCCACCGAGTTTCTCGATCCGATCGTGCCTCAGTATCTTGCCGACATGGTCACATGGGCCGCCATCGGGGCCCGGACCACCGAATCCCAGGTGCACCGTCAGATGGCCAGCGGCCTGAGCATGCCCATCGGGTTTAAAAATTCGACCGACGGCAATCTGGCTCCGGCCGTGGATGCCATCAAGGCGGCTCGTAGTCCCCATTCGTTTATGGGAATCAACCGGGATGGGCAGGTCATTATCGCCGAAACCTGCGGTAATCGGTATGGGCATCTGGTTATGAGAGGCGGGGTAAACGGTCCTAATTATGCGTCTGAGTATGTCGCTTTTGCTCGTATCC
Organism: Sedimentisphaerales bacterium; assembly: GCA_016930745.1. Classification (GTDB taxonomy): domain Bacteria; phylum Planctomycetota; class Phycisphaerae; order Sedimentisphaerales; family Anaerohalosphaeraceae; genus JAFGGE01. The sequence goes on along the minus strand of JAFGGE010000029.1, from coordinate 38,702 downwards.
TCTTACAAAAGGCGCAAATTGATACCGGGGTCGTCATCGATTGCAGTCATGCCAATTCCTCCAAAGACCATCGCCGGCAGAGGGACGTGTTTGAAGATATCTGTAAGCAGATTCGTGAGGGCGATGATTGGATCGCCGGCATTATGCTGGAAAGCTTTCTGGAAGAAGGAAGCCAGACGATACAGAGCGGTCAATCCTTGCGTTTTGGAGTAAGTCTTACGGATAAGTGTCTTGGCTGGGAGGATACCGAATCGCTGATCCGATCTCTGGCGGTACTCCTTTAATATCAAGGGAATCTGTTTGAATAGCTCCATAAAAACCCTTTTCGAACCCCCCTGTCGACGTCCCATAATATATGTTATGTTGCATTCGAGAGGGCGGCCGGAATGTTGGAAAATCCTTCGGATATTCATAACTTCTGAAATAACATAGGTTTATATAAACCTATGTTATTGTTTGGGAATGATTTCTGGGAAACCGATGCTCATATGGATTAAACAAGTGCGGATCATCAATCAGGAGCCAAAAACACCCACCCTTTTGCGCTATTCAGGCATTTTGTTTTGCCAATTCGCGTGCTCTTTTTTGTTCTCCGCGAATAACCCGTCGCAAACCATAGGTATCTTCCTCTTCCTGCACAAACAGATCGCGAATAATGCAATCCGGAGGACGAAATCCCCAACGCTGAAAAAACAGCAACTGTTCTCTCGGATCAATATAACTTTTCCGGCAAATAGCCGGCGTATTTCCCAGCATACGTGCAATCAACGATAGCACACCGGGACGGCCACGATATTTATGGGTCTTGTTTCTTCCCTGATACGCGATAAGAACCTCTTCATAGGTCGGATTGGGATGAAGCCGAAGGAACTTTTCCGAATAACGACGAAACAATCGAGTGGCGTGATAATTTCTCATGTTATGGACGGTACAGGGTGACCCGGCTCCCCCATACGGAAGATTCGTTTCCGGATTCGGTTCTATAGAAGCCGTAAAATACTCATTGACCATTTGCGGCGTATAGGGCTTCCGATCGGATCGTGTAAATAAATAGCGTCTTTTTTCCTCAATCAGACGGATCAGACGGCTGGCTATGATGGATTCCAATGGATGTTTCCGCTGCTCTGCAACAGTCCGATAAATCGGAAGGGCGTGCCGTTGCGGTTGACAATGCTTTCCGCTGTATTCGATGATAATATGGTCTTTATTGATAAAGACATGCTTGCCGGTTCGCAGCGTAGTAATCCCATAGGTTTTTTTCTCTTCCCTTTTGGCGGAGGCTTCATTGCCTATCCGAGCACAATACTTGTCGATCAACAAGCAGATGAGGGCACGCACCCATGTATCCCGATGATTACTCTGTAAATGTTCGACCAGCCGGACACGTACCTGGTCGATGACCTGTCCCAGTTTCTCCACGGAGTCATATTTGAGACGTCGGGCCCGGCGTTTATACTCCAGCGTATAATGCTTTGTCTTGCTGTCTCCGACAACGGCTTTGGTCTCGCAATAAAAGGTTCCATCGGTGACGGGATGAATTTTATAATCCTTATCCGGTTCTTCCATCCCGTAATTGGGATTCATGGTTACTTCATTGATCGGCGGGCTGTCCAGTTCCAGTCCGGCATAGGTGTAAAAGGTCAGCGGATAGCCGGTCGGCTGCACACCCACCCTGCCGCGAAACGTCGAGGGCAGCAGATCGTCCAGACCTTCCTTCTGAAGGTGTTCATATAAGGTCGCACTCTTTACGATCGGAAACCACCCTTCCTTGTCAAAAATTTCCGTGATGCGCAATCGAGCGGCCTCTTTTCGTTCGCGGACCAGGTTTTGGAATCGGGCATAGGTTTTGGGCTTTTTTCGGCGGATTTGATCGCACAATTCAGGGGCAGGTTCCTTTCCACAAAACAGGATGCTCTCCAGCCTGTGCAGTTCCATATTGGCTTTGGCGACTGCCCTGGCCGGTGTCCATCCTGCGGGAAGATGGATCGAGCGGGCCAGTCGCACTACCTCTTCATCGATCAGCCGGGCCATGCACTGAAGATCGGCAAGATGACGCAGATTGTCCAGGACATACACTTCATGGAAAAACTTCATCAGCCGGACTTCATGTCCGCGCAACCCGAAGACCTGGCGGTTTCTCCATGCATGGAACCAGGCTCTTCGCAGAAAATGAATGGCCTCCGAATTGCTTTCGGGATTCCTGGAGCCGGGTTTGGCCGCCTCATAAAACCGGTTCAGTTTGCGATTGGCCTTGGCCAGATCGGGCGATGGTCCGAAAAAGAAGGTCTTGTCCTTTTTCAGGGCCTCTATAAACTCGACCGCATTGGGGAAATCATCGATTTTTAGCCGGTATTCGCTGTACAGGCGGCAAAACCACGGCAAAAAAAGATACGCGTGCTTAAAAAGGCAACGCGTAAATTCAGGCAAAGCTGTCAATTCATTGGCCATCGCCGTTTAACGCTCCCGGACGACAGGATTTGTTGTTATATCGTTATTCCGGATGTTGTTCTCCAACGGCATGGGTCGCTGTGGTGTTGAGACGCTCCCATGTCGCCATGGCCCGATCGATCAGGCCCAGATTTTCCAGCACCACTTCCAGATTCACCAGCGCATCCGGATCGGTATAGGTGCCTTTGAATTGCCGGTCGAGCCGACAGGCCGCCTGAGCGAACCGCTGCTTGTCGCAGTACAGGATCGCTGTCTGATAGTGCAGATTCAACGTGTCCGATGCAAGAGGTTCCCTTCCGGAGAGACGGCCGATCGCCTGCCTCTCCTGTCCGGATTCGCACAGGCACAGGGCCAGTTTGCTCAACGCCCGATGATGCATCGGATTGATACGAAGGGCGTTTTCAAATGCCTCGATGGCGTGACGGAAGTCCCCCGCCACCAGCATCAGAATGCCGAATTTATAATGGGCATCAGCGCTGCGGGGCGAAGCGTGGATCTGTCTCTGGTGAGCCCGGATCACATCCTCGATCAGAACCACTTTGTCGGGCGGTTCATGGGAGGCGATTCCGGAACAGTCGTCCATGGTCGCCTGCAAGTGCAGCGTGGCCGTCTCGGAAAACAGTAATGTGCTGTTTTGCTGGATCGCCCCAGCCAGCGACAGTGTACGATAGGTTTCTTCCGTCTGGCCGCCCAGATGCTGGGCTATCGCCAATCCAACATAGGCTTCGACGATTTCGTCGTTGATCTCAACGCCTCGATTGAACTGCTCGGCCGCAAGGGCGTACCGCTGGAGACGCAGATAATGGGTACCCAGCTTGATCGTGGCTTCCAGATAATTCGGCTGCAGACGCAGGGCTTTTTCGTAATGTACAATCGCTTCCGACGCCCGCCCCGCCCGGCTCAGGATATCGGCTATTTTGACAAACAGATCCGGCATGGGGCCGATCCGCTCCATCAGCCATTGCACATTGTTGAGGGCCTGTTCGAACTGTCCGGCTCCCAGAAGCTCCTCCGTTTGTTCGCTGTCGCTGTCGTCATGAAAGTTATCGGGGTGCGAGACGATTGCCATATTAAAGGCGTCGATCGCTTTTTCGTATTGCCGATTTTCGATATAAAGATGTCCCAGAAGAACCATGGAGGGGATATCTTCCGGATGCTCGGCGACGATGGCTTCGTATTCATGGACGGTCTTATCCAGCCGGCCCCGTTTAAAGTAGATCGCCGCCATACGCTGGCGGGGCAACTGCAAATGCCCCTTGAATTTGATGCAGTCCTGATAGAATTCCAGGGCTTCATCCTCATGGTTGCATCGTTCGTGGCAAAAGCCCAGAGTATACAGCGCCATCGTATTGCTCGGCTGGCGCAGATAGACCGATTGGAGCTGCTGCATCGCTTCCTTGGGCTGATTGCGATGAAGGCAGATGGCCGCCGCCGTCATGCGTCCGAACACGCAATCCGGATGCTCATAGAGATGAAAATTCAACTTCTCTTGCGCTTTATCCAGTTCGCGATTGCCCAGGAGTTCGACAGCCGCCTCCAATTCATCGCCGATCTTCCCTTCCCGGAGTGGGCCGCGCTCCTGCAGGGCCGTCAGCCAGTGCCAGATCAAATCCGCCGTGTCGACCGTGATCGCCCTGCCAAAAATTTCCAGCAATTTGCTCATCCGTACCCACTCTCAAAGATTCAGATTAGACCCATGCAGTGGGGATTATCGACAGTGCCTAACGCTTTCTTAACCGTCTTTTAGGCAAGCGGAAGATTGTGTAAAACAAACTCTGGACAAGGGGATTAATTATGCTGGATGTAACGATTGTTCGGCATCCGCCCGGTTCGTTTTTGCCAGATGGATTGCCACCGTCGTTGCGGGAGAAAATGGCAATTTTTATGAGACGTTATCGAGGCCGGGTTATTGTCTGGCTTTTTCCTGAATTTGCGATTCGATTTCGTTCAGATAGGCCAGCGTCCGCTCCAGTTTATCGGTCAGGTCTTTCAACCGCAGCATGGTTCGCACCCGCGTGGTCAGTTCCCACTTGTTTACGGGCTTGCTGAGAAAATCGTCGGTGCCCGAATTAATCGCCCGTTCGATATCCCCGATCTCGTTCAGGGCTGTGACCATAATCACGGGGATATGGGAGGTTTTCGGATTGGCCTTGATCCTTCGACAGACCTCAAAGCCGCTCATGCGAGGCATCATCACATCCAAAAGAACCAAATCGACCGGATGTTTGCCGATATACTCCAGGGCATCGGCGCCGTCCATCGCCGATGCCGTTTGGCATTCGACATCTTCCAGATAGGCCAGCAGTAATTCCAGATTTTGTTCATTATCGTCAACTACCAGGACGGCAGGCGGCGTATTTTCGCTTTGTTCGGTCATCGCAATCCGTTCTCCTGAACATGAATAAGCTCATTATACTATCGGCAATCTTGGCGAATGTCAATCCTTCCTGGGTATTTCATTTCACTCTTTATCGCCGTTTTTGTATAAAAAACACAGGAGAAAGATTGAATATCAGGCGATTCATACTTATATTGCCCCGTTCAAAATCACCCTCGGACAAAGGAATGAAGCGAAAAAAGCGTCAAAATCGATGGGCTGTTATTTTCGATGTGGACGGCACAATGGTGGATAATTATCGATTCCACCAGGCCGCCTGGATCGAGCTGGGCCGACGATACGGCCTGCCCATCACTCCTGCCTATTACAAGGCCCATATCCACGCCCGTAGCAACGACAAAAATGTCGCCGGCCTTCTGGGGGACAAAACGACACCCGATCTCATTCAAAAGCTGAGTGAAGAAAAGGAGGCAATTTATCGAGAAATATTCAGTCCTCATCTTTGTGAAATCCCCGGCCTGACCGCCCTGCTTATGGAACTCAATGAAGCAGGAATTTCCTGTAGCGCCGCCTCGAACTCCCCTAGGGCCAATGTGGATTTTGTCCTTGACGGCCTGGGCATTCGAGGCTTTTTTCAGGTCGTTACAACGCGCTGCGATGTTACCGTCGGCAAACCCGATCCGCAACTGTACCTCGTTACCGCCGCCAAACTTGGCGTCCCGGTCGAACAATGCATCATTATGGAAGATTCCGCCTCCGGTTTTCAGGCTGCTCGAAATGCCGGGGCGCCTTTTATCGCTGTCACTGCCGGCGCCGATCCGGACGATCTTCCCTTGGCTGCTTCCGCCTCGCTGATGGTTCGAGATTTCACAGAGCTGACGGTGGATAGATTGCAACAAATCCCCTTTGGATAAAATCCTGTAATAAGGGAAATCCAGGACGGTATAGCCAGGAAAAAACAACCTATCGTGTCGCCTTGACTCCCCCGCCGGAGGCTGCTCGTTTCACCTCGGCCCAAAGACGATCCTCTTCGATCAGGGTCACATCGCCGGGCATTTCCTGGACCAGAATTCCATGTGCCGCCCCCCACTGTACGGCGGTAGCAAGGTCTTTTCCTTTCAGGATGGCCGCCAGCACACCGGAGGTAAATGAATCCCCCCCGCCGGTCCGGTCGCGGATAGGGACATTTTCCCGAAGCGGGGCCACGTGAAACGCATCGGCCTTGACATCATACAGCACCGCCCCCCAACTGATCAGGTCGGCGTTGTGTGCCCCCCGCCACTGGGTCCCGATCAGGCTCAGATTGGGGAAATCGCCGGCCACCTTACGCACGGTTTCCTGATATGCATGGAGCCAATCCGAAAACGGGGCATTTTTGGCGACTTTGGTCTCATAGCCCAGGGCATCGCCCAGATCTGAATCATTTCCTACCAGAAAACCAAGATATTGGGCGATTTTCTGATTAATATCTCTGGCCCTTGCCTTGTCCGGCTCGACTTTAGAGCGATAGTTCAGATCCGCGGCGACGAATGTGCCCTGCTCATTGGCCACCTGTACCGCCTCCAGAGCCACCTCCCATGTTGTTGGCGAGATCAGGGTGAAAATGCCGCCTGTGTTGAACACCCGGACTCCCTCGGCAAACAAACCTGCCCAGTCAATGTCTCCCGGGCCTAGCCGGCGGATAGCTGTGTTTCCGCGGTAATAGCAGGTATTAGATGGGATTACCCCACTTCCGTTATAGGTAAAGTTGATGCCGTTACAGAGGGTGCCCTTCTGGTCGGTGCTGAATTTGGAGCCATCGTTTTTCGTGTTGAACCATATAATCCGGCTTACATCCACCCCCGCCGTGCGAAGCTGGTTGCGGATATTCCGTCCCACTTCATCATCCACCAGAGCCGTTACAATGGCAGCACGAAGCCCGAAAGTATAGGCCAAACCGCAGGCGACATTCGTCTCGCCGCCCCCCTGCGAGACACGAAAGGTCATGGCCCGAGCCGTCGGCACATCCATCGGGTCCAGCCGCAGCATAACCTCTCCCAGCGACACGCCATCGTATCGACATTGACTTGCCTGTTTGATTTGCTCAAATGAGACTATCTTATCCATGGCTGTTTATCCTTTTCCCCATATAAAGGCCTGGCTATGTTATTTTTTCTTGCCCGGCCATTCCCATGTCTCCAGGTCCATGCTCCAGGCGATTCCCAGTGAGGAGAAATTATCAAAATGAATCCGTTCCGGCTCAGGTCCCGATCCGTGAAAGAACATCAGGTACCTTCCAATACGAGGATCACTAGTTAAATCCAGGACTGCCCCCGCGGTCAGCCTCCCTTTCGCCCATGGCCAGTCGGCCTGGCCCAACGTAATCAGGCCCACATCTCGCCAGTTTCGCAGGTCTGTGGACCGTTTGACGCCGATGCCGTTGGAAGGGCTGTGAAACATCACATATTCATCGTCATCGACCAGGACGCAAACGTTCTCCCCCGCTTGTGCCCTGCCGAAATACATCCAGGTCTTCATGTCATAAGAATACGACATGCTTACACCGTTTTGCTTGTAAAAACACCACCATTTTCCGGGCTGGTCCTTATCCTGCAGCAGGTACGGATCGATCATCCGTCCCATCTGCTCAACCGGCACATCCGGGCCCTTGACCCGTATCAGTTCCGGCCGAGACCAGTGCACCAGGTCATCGCTTCGCATCAGGAAGATCCGCGCGGTCGAATCGCCGTATCGGGGAATCTGTTCAACCACATAGCCCGGTCGTGGATAGGTTTGCAGACAAAGCACCCACTGCTCACCGAATCGAATCACATTGCCCGGACTGCAATAGTTCAACCGCTGATCTTTCGGCGTCAAAATACGCTTCTGACTCCATTGCACCAGGTCCCTGCTGGCGCTGTGCGCTGTGTAGGAATAAATCCTGCCATCCTCCTCGATTTGCACGTACGTAAAATACAGATGAAACACACCTTCATGATAAAGGATTGCCGGATCGCGATAGGCCTGCCGGGCATCTCCCTGAAACAACACCACCAACGGAATGGCGGTTAAATCAATTGTTCCTTCCTGCTCAACCGGTCCGGCGGTCGTTATGTAACAATATAAGAAGATAATTGGAAGTATTAAAGATCGGGGAAAATGAATCATTCCATCTCTTTCGTATGAAAATATCTTCAAGCCAACAGGAATTCTTTTCAATCGCCTGCTCCCTCATGCCGTTTATCGTGGCAGATCATGTCGATGGCCACGGTTGTAGCCAATAAAATCACATCATCCTGTCCGTCGGCGATATCCACTCCGTATGTGTCCGACCAGGAAAACCACTTCTTTGATACTGTCGCGACGGTCGAGCCTCCGCAGGTAAAGGTGTACTCATGATCCGTAAAATTTCCCTGCACATCAAAGTCCATCGGCCCGGGAACATCCACGGTAAACTTGCAGCGAAAGAATGTCAGGAGCTTCTTCTTGATGATCGCGTAAAGCTGTCCCTCCCGATACACCTCATAGGTTGGCACCCAGGCCAGCAGCCTCTGGCGGATAAAGGCCTGTTCATGGCCCGCCATATCCTGAAATGACAGTTTATGTCCGATACTCAGGGCCCTGCCGTCCACGAAAAAACGCTCATTCCCTTCGGCATCCTTGATAACAAAATCGTCCCCCCATGAAAACATCTTCTGCTTCATGACATAGCGCATTGCATTTCCTCCTGTCTAAGCCCTCCAATTTGCATAGGCAGATCATTTCACACGCATTTCCAGTATACCCCCGGAAACATTGGGACCCAGTTGAACTTCAACGCGGAGGGCATCGGTCTTAACGGGATTGAATGTAACCTTGTTGAACCGGTCTTTTTCCACGCCGTAAGCGCTCGCCCCGGTAACCGGCTTCCAGTCGTGGCCGGCCTTATACAGCAATCGCCAGGAGGCGGGCACCCGGCAGCTACCTGTACCGGTATCATCAAACCAGTAGACTTCGACCTGTGAAACGTCTTTCTGTCCGTCGAGGTTGTACTGTACCCATTCTTTACTGCCGCGATGATCCCACCAGGTAAACCGACGGATGCTTTGGTCGTTGCTGCTGGCGGGCACTTTTCCATCCCATAGGGCCTCTACCATATCGGATGGATTACAGTGCGAGGCCATCTTGGCCGGGGACGAAGGCAGCATCCATGGGTGCGCATCGGATCCGCTGCCGATGACCGGGAAGGAGGAAATCCGCAGCCGGGCCGCTCCCATCGGGATCAGGGTCACCTCCTCGATAGGCTCTTCGGACCAAACGGGGCTTTCCTGAATCTCCCCCACCAGACCCAGATGATCCAATTGCCACGGAGGAATCTTTTTGGCTCTGGCGACCAACTGAATCGGCGCTGTCTCGGCCTCAAACGGATAGCCCGATTCAGGCCATTCCTTGCGACGCAGCTCAAACGATGCCGCCGGATCGGCCTCGTTCAGGACCAGTCCATAATTCCAGGGTGTTGTTGGGTGAATCTCCCAGGCCGGCCACTCCTCAGTGCCGCCTTCCCGGACATATTTTTCTCCGATTTTCAGCGAATAGGTCAATGGCCCGCGATCCACGGAAACGCTGTTTTTGTTGGCGGTCCATTTTCGCAGACTGATCTCCATGGGCAGCGTCAACCGGATCGAATCCCGGTCGGACCACTGACGATCGATCATGATATACCCCTGCGGCTTATCGGAAAGCTCAACCGATTCATTATTGACCTGAAGCTGGGGATTCTTACACCAGCCGGGTACGCGGAGATAGAGCGGGAAACGAACGGATTTCGGCGCTGACAGGACCAGTCCTATCCTTTCACTGAAGGGATACCGTGTAACCTCGCGGATGGTGACAGTCGTGCCATCCCCCACTTTGGCCGTTACCGTACAGGGAGAATACAGCACCGCCGCCAGGCCGTTTCCGGGCGTGGCCTGCCACAGATTCTGGACATAATACGGCCAGCCGTGCCCCATGTTATGCTGACAGCAGCGATGATCATGCGGATTCATATGCAACATAGGGCCGCCGTTCTGCAGGCCCGGCGATTTATTCTGCCGGTCGGACAGGGCCATATTCGGAGCGGTCAGATACCGCAAAGCCTTGAAATCGGGTGTGACGGAGGCCGGCAGCGAGTTAAACGTCACATCCTCGCATCGATCCGCCCAGATTACATCCCCGCTGATTCGCAGTAAGGTCTCGTGCGAGAGCATCATCTCGACCATGCCGCAGGTTTCCACGGCCTGCCGCGGCCCGACATAGCCCGGCCGGCAGTTTTCATCCCCCCCGAACATCCCCCCCGGCACCTGGCCGTATGACTGACGCATCTTCTGCCAGTTCCGTTCGGCGGAAAACAGGTGCTTGGGATCTTTGGTTTGCATATAGTAAGTGCCTGCCTCGCCGAAACCCTGGGCCATATTGACGTTGTGCCAGTTGATCACATCCTGATCCCATCGGGCCGTCTGACGATGCACCTTATGGGCCAAGTCAAGAAGGAAAGAATCGCCTGTCCGATTGTAAAGCCAATATACGCTGTAAAGCAGGTCGCCTCCGCGCATTTTCGGCCAGTAGCCGACGAGGAACTTATCCTCAGGCACGACAGCCAGATATTTCATATATTGGGTCATCAATGGAATTACGCGCGGTTCGTGAGTGAACTCGTAATAATCCTGCAAGCAGAACAGGGCGATCATATTGGGCCAAAGGTCCGCGCGGCCCTGCAGGTTAGTCGCCAGTCCTTTTCGCCCCTGGTCCGGACCGAACCAGCCGTCGTCTTTTTGGCTGTTCAAAATCCCCTCGATCCAGATCTTGCTTTCCGCGATAATCCGCTCATCTCCCAGAATATACCCGCAGACGCTGAAGCCCTTGAGCCAGTAGACCGGCTCTTCCCAGCCGTTCTGGCCGGTATCCGGGAACAGCCATGCATTATCTTTTTTATCCAGGAAACGGCTGATCTCTGTCAGATGTCCGTGAAATCCGTCCGCCTGCAATTGCAGTTGTTTTTCCAGCCAGCCGTCGGGCTTTACCGCACCCGGCGGGAGAAGTATCAGAGGACTGGGCAAAAGCGGTTCTCGATTGCCGATATAGTGGTCATTCCCCCCGGAATCCTGGGGTCGTTCCACGACACAGACTGTATCGCCATGACAGACCATCGATAAGACTCCTGCGATTATACAAATACATAGAACTCCGCGTTTGACCATGTCAACTCTCCTCATTCGATAATCGAATCGGTATTCGCTCCTGTTGGCCACAGGACAACTTGAAATCATCCTACCATGTTTTTGACCGAATGACAACCAGTCCCGGAGAAAGGAAATTGTTACCACGCTATCAACTGGTTATACTTGTAGAAAAATTCTCCTATTCTTGTGGTAAGGAGCCGGACATGAGATGCCCTACTATTCGCCGAGCTGTGTTTGTCATTGTACTGGTTTGTCTTTTTACCGTCGTTCTACGTGCCGCCGATCCTTCGCCTGAGCCAATTCTGATAAGCGAATTTATTTTTGAAAAAGCGCCTTTCTCCGAATGCCACGCTTCCACGATTGTTGAGACGCCGGAAGGACTGGTCTGTGCATGGTTTGGCGGGACGCGTGAGGGACACGAGGATGTGGGGATCTGGCTGTCGAGAAACGAAAATGGCCAATGGACACTACCCATAGAAATCGCCAACGGTTCTCAATCCCCGTCCAAACGATATCCCTGCTGGAATCCGGTCTTATTTCTCCCCAAAGCGGGCCCCCTTCTGCTCTTCTACAAGGTCGGCCCCAGCCCCAGCCAATGGTGGGGGATGCTGATGCGTTCCAGCGACTTCGGAAAGACCTGGCAAGAGGCACAGCGTCTGCCGGATGGTCTTTTGGGACCGATCAAAAACAAGCCCATACAATTAAACGATGGAATCCTTCTATGCGGTTCGAGTACGGAACATGACGGCTGGCGTGTCCATTTTGAAGTTAGTCAGGATAAGGGTAGATCTTGGGAGAAATACCTGCCTGCCGATGATGGAAAAAGTTTGGGAGTCATCCAACCCACCCTTCTATCGTATTCGGATGGACGGATTCAGGCCCTGCTGCGGAGCCGCACAGGGAAAATCGTTGAAACCTGGACTAAAGATAACGGTAAAACATGGTCGCCGATGAACCAGACCGCCCTGCCCAATCCCAATGCAGGTTTTGATGCAGTCACCCTGAAGGATCACAGGCAGCTTTTGGTCTATAATCATACCATTCGCGGGGGTCAGCGTCCCAGGGCTCGCGAAATGCTGAACGTGGCCGTCAACGAAGGGGGTGAAACATGGCAGGCCGCTCTGATCCTCGAAAACACCCCGGAAAAAGAATTTTCCTATCCTGCCGTCATACAGACCCGCGATGGAGTAATTCATGTCACCTATACATGGGATCGAATCAAGATCAAACACGTCGTTATTGATCCGTTCAAATTACAAAAATGTCAAATCCGGAATGGAAAATGGCCGTTTTGATTTAACATAAGTTGTTATTTTGTAATATTTTACATTTAATGAAGCTTTTTCGGTTGAGTTTTTTGGTTCAATTGAAAAAAAATATATTTATCGTGTATTTATTTTTTCTTTTTCTGTGAAATATTTCACATATTATGTTGACGAATGCGATTTCTTGTGATATACTTTTCTTATATTAAGTGCAGATGGTACGTAAGTGGTGTGTTAGAGTGTAGGTTTTATTGGATATTCTTGACTTTTAGGAAGCAGGGTTATGGTAGCAAACAGAGCTTGTATTGTAAGGCTGTCCACCTACAAAAATGCCCTGAAACGACTCAAGGCCCTGGGATTCAAGAAGGTCTTCAGTGATAATCTGGGCGATGCGGCGGGTGTCAGCCCTGCTCAGGTTCGCAAAGACTTCAGTCTTTTCGGGGTCACCGGCAACAAGCGGGCCGGCTACCATGTGGATGATCTGATCGATCAGTTAGGTGAAGTATTAGGAAAAAACGAGATCCAAAAAGTAGTTATCGTAGGCGCCGGCCGGATAGGAGCGGCCCTGCTGCGTTATAAGGGTTTTGCAGTGGGAGGAATCGAAGTGTCTGCCGCTTTTGATATCGACCCGGCCAAATATAGCCGGAATTCCGATATTCCGATTCTTCCTTTGGAAGAACTCTGTTCCTATGTGCAGGAAAAGGATATAAAAATCGGCATCCTGGCCGTCCCGGATATGGCGGCCCAGCAGGTGGCCGAACTGATGATCACGGCGGGTATCAAGGGAATTCTCAATTTCGCTCCCATTCAGTTGCGCGGGGGCGAGGATGTGGTTGTCAATAATATCAATCTGGAATTGGAAATTGAAAACCTGATCTATTTTGTCAGTGCAGGGCAAAAAGCCAGAAAAGCATGAGACACAGGAGCCTGAAAACACGATTGTTTCTTTCCTTTGTCACTGTAGTCGCGGTGCTGGGACTTTGCATCTTCAGTCTGGGATACTCCGTCGTTCAGAACCAGATCCTGGAGCGCATCCAGAAAGATGTGCAGCGAGACCTCCGCAGCGCCAGGAGCGTCTATCAGACGGAAATCGATCGAATCGGACAGGCGTTTGCATTGATCGATCCCCAACAGGACCTCCTGACGCTGCGGGAAAAACTTCGGCTTCATTATCTGTTCCGTGTGTCCTCCGACGAAGCCCTGACAAGTCCAAGCGAAATTGTGCGAAAAGCGTTGGAAATCCGGACCTCCGTGGGCGGCACAAGAATCATTGACGCCCGGGAACTGGAGCAGATGCCTGTCGATATTCGGGAGCGCGCGAATATTTTGATCCAGGCGACTCCGCATGCCCGACCGACGGATCGTCACGCCCTCCATCAGGCCATGGCCAAGGAATATGCGATGCCTTTGTTCGCCAAAGACGGTCAGGTGGAGGCGATTCTGTATGGCGGCAGGACGATCAATCAGGATTATGAACTGGTTGATCGGATTCGAGAATTGGTATTCGGCCGGGAGATGTATGAAGACAAACTGATCGGCACGGTCACCATTTTTCAGGACGATGTGCGCATCTCTACGAATGTGTTGACGGACAAAGGCAAACGCGCCATTGGCACGAGGGTTTCCGAGCAAGTGTATCGCCGTGTGGTCGAACAGGGCCAGAACTGGCAGGACCGGGCGTTTGTCGTGAACGACTGGTATAAGACGGCTTACGAACCCATCCGGGATATAGAAGGAGATGTAATCGGCATCCTGTACGTAGGGATTTTGGAAAAACCCTTCAGCGACAGCAACGCCAGAGTCCTGTTCGTCTTTATGGGCATCATCGGCATTGCCATTCTGCTTGGGCTGGCTTTATCTTACATCCTTTCCGGAATGATTTCCCGTCCCCTGACCAGCATGATTCGAGCCACGCAGCAAATCTCGCATGGCGATGTCCGCGGCGCCATCGCCAGCGGCGGAGGCGTTATCGAACTGGATGAACTGGCTACGGCCTTCAATGAAATGAGCGCCAGGCTGGACGAACGGGAGACACATCTTCGGATTTCGAATGAAAAACTGGCCGAATCCAACCGCAGTTATGTCGAGTTGATCGGATTTGTGGCTCATGAACTCAAGGGGCTGCTGGCCTCGGCGATCATGAACGCCTATTCCATCCGGGACGGCTTCCTCGGAATGATCAATTTCAAGCAGAAACGAGCCATTGACTCGATCTGCCGGAATCTGGATTATCTTGGCGCTACGGTGAAAAAGTTTCTCAATCTCAGCCGTATCGAACGGGGGAATCTGGAGCTGAACCGGACCATGGTGCGTCTCAGAGCCGACATTTTTGATGTTTCTCTGGAGACGTTTGCCAAATTGATTTCCGATAAACATATGCGGGTGGAGAACCATCTCGATGAGAAGCTGGAAATGGCGGCCGATGCCGATCTGTTGCTGATCGTAGCCAACAATCTGGTCAACAATGCCGCCAAGTATGGCGTTGAGGGAGGGCGGATCGAACTGCGCAGCCGCGTCGAGGAGCATCGAATCATCCTCGATGTCTACAATGACGGGCGGCCCATTACGGAAGCCGACCGGGCAAGATTGTTTAAGAAATTCAGCCGGCTGGATGTGCCGGAAAAGAAAAAAGTCAAGGGCACGGGTCTGGGATTGTATATCACCAAACAGATTGTCGAAGCCCATGGCGGGTCTATCGATGTGAAACCCGAAGAAAAGGGAAATGTCTTTATCCTTATGTTTGAAAGGAGCCAATAAGGTGGTGACGCCGCTGGATATTATCAAGAAAAAGCGGGCCGAAGCCGTCGCCCGGATTATCGGCCGGGGGTATCTCTCGACAAAACGAGTCTATGTGGGTATGGCCACATGCGAGATTGCCGCCGGCTCGAAAGAGGTCATGGAGGTCTTTCGTCAATCCATCGCCAAAGGAGGACTGAAAGATGTCTACCTGAGCCAGAAGGGTTGTGCCGGACGATGTAACCTCGAGCCGACTGTGGAAATCGTGGAAGAAGGCAAAATTCCGGTAAAATACGGCAAGGTAACACCCGAACGGGCCCGCCAAATTATCGAACGCCACCTCAAAAACAATGAGGTGATCGAAGAATGGCTCATTTAACACGGAAAGGAAACTGCGGTGCGCGCTAAATCCATCTTAACTCTGTGCGACGGCCCGACCTGCATCTATAAAAACAGCCGGGCGATCCGTGATGCGCTGGAGACCGAGCTTAAAAATCAGGGCCTGAGCGATGAAGTAGGCATCCACATTTCGGGGTGTCTGGGCATGTGCTCCAAGGGCCCGATCCTGATCGTCAATCCGGGCTATACTATCTATGGCGGCGTAACGGTACAGGATATCCCGGAAATAGTGCAGGAACATCTGGTCCGCCGACGTCCTGTGGCCCGGCTGGCGGTCCAGGAAGACCACCTGTATAACCGTTTTTTCCGGATTTTCGGAGACGTGGATTTCTTCGGTCGACAGATGCGGATCGCCCTGCGAAACTGCGGGATTATCGATCCTGAGAAAATCGACGATTATCTGTCCGTCCGAGGCTATGAGGCTTTGGCCAAGGTCCTGACCGCCATGAGCCCGCGGGAAGTGATCGACGAAGTGAAGAAATCCGGCCTTCGCGGTCGAGGCGGTGCGGGTTTTCCCACCGGTTTGAAATGGGAATTCACCGCCCGCGAAACCGGCAATGAAAAATATGTGATCTGCAATGCCGATGAAGGGGATCCCGGCGCCTTTATGGATCGCAGCGCGATCGAGGGGGATCCCCATACGGTTCTGGAGGGGATCATCATCGGAGGGTATGCGATCGGCGCCGCCAAAGGAATCGTTTACATCCGGGCGGAATATCCCCTGGCGATCCAGCGGCTGGAAAAGGCGATCGCAGCCGCCCGGGAAAACGGACTTCTGGGCAAGAGAATTTTAGGCAGCGATTTTTCATTCGATATGGAAATCCGCCTCGGGGCAGGCGCCTTTGTCTGCGGAGAGGAAACCGCCCTGATCCATTCCATCGAAGGGCGCCGCGGCATGCCCACGCCGCGCCCGCCTTATCCGTCCGTCAAAGGCCTGTTCGGCAAACCCACCCTGATCAACAACGTCGAGACGTGGGCTAATATTCCGGTGATCATGCTCGACGGCGGCGAATGGTTCAGCACCGTCGGCACCGAGACCAGCAAAGGCACCAAGGTCTTTGCGCTGGCCGGAAAAGTGCATAATACCGGTTTAATTGAAGTGCCGATGGGAACAACACTTCGGGAAATCATCTATGACATCGGGGGCGGCATTCCCAACGGGAAAAAATTCAAGGCCGTCCAGACCGGCGGCCCCTCCGGGGGCTGTCTGCCGGAAGAATATCTGGACACCCAGATCGATTACGAGTCTCTGGCCGCCGCCGGATCGATTATGGGCTCGGGGGGGATGATCGTCATCGACGAGGATTCCTGCATGGTGAATCTGGCCAAATTTTTCCTGGAGTTCACACAGGATGAATCCTGCGGGAAATGCACCCCCTGCCGTGGCGGCACCAAACGGATGCTGGAAATCCTGACCCGCATCACCGAAGGCAACGGAAAAGAAGGGGATATTGAAAAACTGGAACGCCTGGGCCAAATGATCAAAAAGGCGTCGCTTTGCGGATTGGGCCAGTCAGCCCCCAATCCCGTGCTGAGCACTCTGAAGAATTTCCGTCATGAGTACGAAGAACACATTTTTCAAAAGAAGTGCCGTGCGGGAATATGTTCCGCTCTGGTGACCTATGAAATTACGGAAAAATGCATCGGATGCGGGGCCTGTCGGCGCGTCTGTCCGGTCAACGCCATTTCCGGCAAACGGCAGGAACGGCATGCCATCAACCAGGAGACCTGCATTAAATGCGGACAATGTTTTACGACCTGTAAATTTGACGCGATAGTCAAAGCATGAGGAAGAACATGGGTAAATCGATAACAATCCATATCAACGACAAACCATACAAGGTCGATCCCGGCCAGACGATCATGCAGGCGGCCGATAAACTCGGTTTCCATATCCCCCGTCTATGCTATCATCCCAAACTGAGCATTGAAGGGGCCTGCCGGGTATGCATCGTCGAGGTCGAGGGCATGAAGAATTATGTCGCTTCCTGCTCCTATCCCGTAAACGACGGCATGAAGATCCGGACCAACACGCCCGAATTGCGGCGCGCCCGAAGAGACATTGTGGAACTCATTCTGGACAACCATCCGCTGGACTGCCACATTTGCGACCGAAATGGGAACTGTGAACTGCAGCGGCTGTCCTACAGCATGGGGATCAAGGCGCGTCATTTCGAAGGCGAGAGGAAAAACTATGACGAAGACCTGTCCAGCCAGGCGGTCGTGCGAAATCCGAACAAGTGCATTCTTTGCGGGCGCTGCGTGAGGATATGCAGCGAGATTCAGCATGTCCACAACCTCAGCCAGGCCTATCGCGGATTTCGTACGGTTGTGATGCCGGCTTATAACATGCCGTTCAGCGAGTCGGTTTGCACGACCTGTGGACAATGCATTAATGTCTGTCCGACAGCGGCCTTTGTGGAAAAAAGCTACACGCAGGAGCTGTTCGAACGATTGAACGATCCGGGCCTGGTCAAAGTGGTTCAGTTCGCCCCTTCGGTTCGTGCGGCCATCGGCGAGGCGTTTGGTCTGGAGCCGGGCCACAATATGGAAGGCCAGTTGGTGGCGGCCCTTCGCAAGCTGGGATTCGATTACATTTTTGATACGCAGTTCGCCGCCGACCTGACCATCATGGAAGAAGCCAGCGAGTTTCTGGAACGTATTCAGAACAAAGGCAAGCTGCCCATGATTACCTCCTGTTCCAGCGCGTGGATGAAATGCATGGAACAGTTTTATCCGGATCTGATCGATAACGTCAGTACGTGTAAATCTCCGATGAGCATGAACGGGGCGATGATCAAAAGCTATTTTGCCGAAAAAATTCAGGTCGATCCGAAGAAGATTCTCAGTGTCGCCGTGATGTGCTGCACGGCCAAGAAATACGAAGCCGATCGCCCCGAGCTGATGTTCGACGGACTCCGGGGCGTGGATATCGTCGTCACCACCCGCGAGACGGCGTGGATGATCAAGTCCGCCGGGATCGATTTTCTGAATATTGAGCCGGAAAAGACCGACGCCCCATTAGGGCTCAGTTCCGGCGCCGGCGCCATTTTCGGCACTACCGGCGGGGTTATGGAAGCGGCCATCCGAACCGCGTACGAGCTCTATACCGGCGAAACATTGGTCGATATCGAATTGGAAAACATTCGGGGCCTTCAGGGGATCAAAGAAGCGGCTATACAAATGGATGGTCAGGAACTTCGCGTCGCCGTGGCTCATGGCCTCGGCAACGCCTGCGGCCTGCTGGACCTGGTTCGCATGGATCCCGGCCGGTATCAGTTTGTCGAGATCATGGGCTGTCCGGGCGGATGTATCGGGGGCGGCGGACAACCCTATGCCGGGGCCAACTCGATTCCCCTCGATGAAGAAGTCCTGCAAAAACGAGCCAAAGCGCTCTATGATCTGGATCGGGGCAAGACCATTCGGCGAAGCCATGATAATCCGGATATCCAGAAGCTCTACCGTGAATTTCTGCAGCGACCCCTCAGCGCGACTTCACACAAGTACCTGCATACGCATTATCAGGCCAAATTGCCCAGGGGCATCATCCCCGACAGGGCCATTTATTAAGGAAAGCGGGAGTACATTGATGAGTGAAATAACACAGGAAAAAATGGACCAGATCAAGGCGTATATCGACCGGGTCAAACAGCAGCCGTATCCGACATCCTATCTGATCGCCGTCCTGCATTATGTGCAGGGCCTGTTTGGCTATGTGCCGCGCGAGGTGATGGATTTTGTCGCCCAGGAAATGAATCTCCCTACGGCCCATATCTGGGGCGTGGCGACGTTTTATCACTATTTCAATCTGAAGCCGATTGGCAAACACGTCATCAGCGTCTGCATGGGAACCGCCTGTTATGTCAAAGGCGCTCATGATGTGCTGGAAGCCATCAAGAGAGAGCTTCAAATCCAGGTAGGCCAAACAAGCGAGGATCGGCTTTTTACGCTGCAGGAAGCCCGCTGTCTGGGGGCCTGCGGGATCGCCCCGGTGATTATGATCGACGGCAAGATTCATGGGGAATTGACCGCCAAATCGGTCGTCGAACTGATCCATCGCTATCGCAAAGCCGCTCGGGGAAAAACGGCGTAAAAGAGACGGGACAAACCATACGATAAAAGGTGCGGCATGAGGCGTGGTCCCGCATGCCGGTAGAAAACAAAAAGACAAAGGAGAATAGAATGGCGAAAAAGGTTCTGATCATTGATGACGACATCGATCTGGTCGAGTCGATGGCCAATCTGCTGGAAGCAAAGGGGTACGATGTCTACACCGCTTCCAACGGCGAAGAGGGTGTCGAAGCGGCGAAAACACAAACGCCCGACCTGATCCTGCTGGATGTGATGATGACCACCAAGGATGAAGGATTCAACGTGGCCCGGCAGTTGAATGAAGCCGAACAACTGAAAGGCACGCCTGTCGTGATGGTCAGCGGCGTACGAAAGGAAATGAATCTGCCGTTCGGTTTTGAACCGGATGAGACCTGGCTGCCGGTCAAGGCGTTTCTGGAAAAACCGGTCAAGCCCGAGGTGCTGCTCAGAACCGTGGCCGAACATATCAAATAAAGACAGAAAACAGGAGGTTTTCTTTGATTCCTCTTTTTCCTGAAGGAAACATCCATAATGAGATAAGAAAGAAAAGAGACCGGACTGTGATTCCTCCCGGATTACCATGATAAACCAGGAAAAAATTCAGAACATACTGAGCCGATATGGGCGAGCGGACTCTGTTCAGGTTCGCGAAACGCTGGCCAAATCGCGCAAGCTGGCGGGGCTTGCCATGGAAGAGATCGCGATTCTTTCTTCGGTTAGCGATCCTGAGCTTCTGGCAGAATTGTTCGATGCAGCTCGGTGGGTCAAAGAACAAATTTATGGGCGAAGGCTTGTCCTGTTTGCTCCCCTGTATATATCGAATCTTTGCGCGAACGAATGTCTGTACTGTGCATTCCGAGCCAGAAACACGACGCTGAAACGACGCGCCCTGCGTCAGGACGAAATTGCCTTAGAGGTCCAAAACCTGATCGAGCAGGGCCACAAACGCGTTCTGCTGGTGGCCGGGGAATCGTATCCGCAGGAAGGATTTGACTATGTGCTGAAAAGCATCGATACAATTTACAGTATGCAATCCGGCAATGGTCAAATACGTCGAATCAATGTAAATGTGGCTCCCTTAACAATAGAAGAATTTCGAAAGCTCAAGGCCACCGGCATCGGGACCTATCAGCTTTTCCAGGAAACCTATCACCGACAGACGTATGACAAGGTGCATCTCAGCGGTCCCAAGCGGGATTATACCTGGCGCATCACCGCCATGGATCGGGCGATGGAGGCGGGCATAGACGATGTGGGGATCGGAGTTCTGTTCGGTCTGTTCGACTGGCGTTTCGAGATGCTCGCTCTTATGCAGCATATTCGGTATCTGGAAGAGCGATTTGGAGTAGGCCCGCACACGATCAGTGTGCCGCGGCTGGAGCCGGCGACCGGATCGGACCTCGCTTGTCATCCCCCGCAGCCGGTCGATGACGTCGATTTCCGCAAGATCGTCGCCATCCTGCGTCTGGCGGTGCCCTACACCGGGATCATCATGTCCACCCGGGAAACTCCGAAGATGCGCCGGGAGACCTTCGCTTTGGGCGTATCCCAAATCTCGGCCGGAAGTCGAACCAATCCGGGCGGATATTCCGAAGGGCAGGACCAAGAGGATACCGCGCAATTTTCCCTGGGCGATCATCGCCGGCTGGATGAGGTGATCCGTGACGTCGCCGCACTGGGATACATTCCTTCCTTTTGTACTGGCTGTTATCGTCTCGGACGTACCGGCCGGGATTTTATGGATCTGGCCAAGCCCGGCCTGATCAAGGAGCATTGCGATCCCAATGCCCTGTCCACCTTCCTGGAGTATCTGCTGGATTACGCCGCACCGCAGACAAACGCCATTGGAATGGAATTGATTGATACAACCCTGAATCAAATGGATTCTGCGCCACGGGATCGAGCCCGGTCGATGCTTGAACAGGTCCAGGGCGGTAAAAGGGATGTCTTTTGTTAAGCGAGCTGCGCTCATGACCCAGACGACGCCCAAGGGATTTCGGCTGCATATCGGCCTTTTCGGCCGGCGCAATGTGGGCAAATCCAGCCTGCTTAATGCGATTACGCGACAGCAGGTTTCCATCGTCTCCGAAACCGCCGGCACAACCACCGATCCGGTCGAGAAACCGATGGAGCTTCTTCCGCTGGGGCCGGTCCTTTTCATCGATACGGCGGGAATCGACGATATCGGGGCCCTGGGCGAAAAACGAGTTGCACAAACCCAAAAGGTCTTTGAAAGAACCGATCTGGGTATCATTGTGACCGATGGAATATGGGGTCCGTTCGAACAGAAAATTCGGGAACGTCTACAAAACGAATCCATTCCGGTTATTGCCGTACTTAATAAGTCAGACTTGAAGCCGTTGGATTCTTCGGTCGTGCAGAACGTAAAACAAGACAGGATCGCTTTCGTACAGACCGCCGCCACACAAAACAAGGGGATCCTGGAACTGCGACAGGCGATTCTGGAATCGGCTCCCGCGGATTTCCTTGAGAATCCTGTCATTGTATCGGATATCGTCGGTCCCGGCCAAACGGCGGTTCTGGTCATCCCTATCGACAAAGAAGCGCCCAAGGGGCGCCTCATCCTGCCGCAGGTCCAGGTCATCCGCGATCTGCTCGAGGGAAACGCCGCCTGCGTAGTGGTCAAAGAAAGCGAACTGAGTCATGCCTTCGACAATCTCCGGACACCTCCCCGTTTGGTGGTAACGGACTCTCAGGCCTTTCTCAAGGTCGCCGCCGATACTCCTGCGGATGTATGGATGACAAGCTTCTCGATTCTTTACGCCCGTCTCAAAGGAGATCTGATCACGCAAACCATCGGGGCGATGGCAGTGGAACATCTCAAGCCCGGAGACTCAATCCTTGTAGCTGAGGCCTGTTCCCATCATCCCATCGGGGAAGACATCGGCCGGATCAAGATCCCCCAGTGGCTCTCCCAGTGCATTGGAGGAAAGCTTAGCTTTACGACCGTCCAGGGTCGGGATTTCCCCGCCGATGTAACACCCTTCAAGCTGGTCATCCATTGCGGAGCGTGCATGTGGAATCGCAGGCAAATGCTCAGCCGGATCCTGCAATGCCGCAAAGCCGGGGTCCCAATTACCAACTATGGATTGGTCATTGCCTACAGTCTGGGCATCTTTGAAAGAGCCTTACAGCCGTTTCCAGCAGCTTTAGAGGCTTATCGTCAGGCAAAAGAGAATGCCGGCCATGCTTGACCAGGAAATGTCCATTCAGGAAATCGAGCAATGGCTTCGGGAAACGGATCAAACAAGGATTAGCCGGCTTTGGAATCGAGCCGATTCCGTACGTCGCCAAGCCGTGGGAAACGAGGTTCATCTTCGGGGCCTGCTTGAAATCTCCAATTATTGTGTCCGACGATGTACCTATTGCGGTCTGAATAGAAACAACTCCGGCCTTCAGCGGTATCGTATGACTCGCGAGGAAATTCTTGCTTGTGTCGATCAGATCGTCGATTACGGATACGGAACCGTCGTCATGCAGGCCGGGGAAGATTACGGAATAGAAACCGAATGGCTTGCCGGGATTATTGAGCAAATAAAAGCCTCGACATCTCTGGCCGTCACCCTCAGCCTGGGCGAGAGGCCTTTGGAAGACCTCAAACGATGGCGACAGGCCGGCGCAGACCGTTATCTGCTGCGGCTGGAGACATCCGATAGGGCGCTCTACCGATGTATTCACCCGAATTTATCGGATCAGCCCTCTGACCGCATCAAAATCCTTGGCCAACTCAAGGAACTTGGTTACGAAACCGGAAGCGGCGTTATGATCGGCATCCCCGGCCAGACCTACCAAAGCCTGGCCCGGGATATCGACCTGTTCCGCCGATTCGATCTGGACATGGTTGGCGTCGGTCCTTATATTGAAAACCCTCGGGTCCCTCTGGGTGCAGGTCAGGTTTGCTCCCCTGCCATCGATCCGGCCGACCAGGTTCCGAATACCGAGGAACTGACCTACCGTGTCATCGCTCTGACGCGAATTGTCTGTCCGGAGGCCAATATCCCCAGCACCACGGCACTGGCGACAATCAACCGCGATGACGGACGGGAAAAGGGATTATGCCGAGGGGCTAATGTCGTGATGCCGAATGTAACCCCGGTCGACTATCGGAAACAGTACGAGATTTATCCCGGCAAGGCCTGTCTCCATGAAACGGCCGAGGCCTGTCAAAGCTGTCTGGCAGCACGGATTGCCTCGATTGGGCGGTCTATTGGTAAAGGTCCGGGCAGTCGAATGCATATAAATCATATATGAACAACAATCAATATCTCTTTTATATTTCTGCAAATCCATAGTGCTAAAAGATATACGCTTGAAAGTGGATTATGTCATGGTATATTGATAAAGTCCTTCACTCAAGTACGCCGATGGTTCTGTTGAATCGAACGTTTGTTAACACTATGTCGAGGTTCTTGTTCATGATAAAGTTTCCGTTTCGTATTCCCAGTA
This sequence comes from Sedimentisphaerales bacterium, assembly GCA_016930745.1. GTDB lineage: Bacteria > Planctomycetota > Phycisphaerae > Sedimentisphaerales > Anaerohalosphaeraceae > JAFGGE01. Next base: position 14,778 of record JAFGGE010000029.1, on the reverse strand, counting down.
GTCCCCTGATTTATCTGGCAATTCCTCTCCTGTCCCTAACCGGCTGTCAGAGCCCCGAGCAGGAATGGACCATTACCGATCGTCCAGTCCTTCAATACACTGAAACGGTCGGTACTTCCGTCCAGGGACGCCCAATCCAGATTACGGTACTGGGAAATGGTCCGGATACGACCTTTGTAATGGCTACGATTCATGGAAATGAACCGGCCGGAACCCCCCTTTCCCAAAAATTGATCGAACACCTTAACCAAAGGCCTTATTTGCTTCGGGGCAAGAAGGTAATCGTCATGCCCGTAGCCAACCCGGACGGTCTGGCTCGCCATAGCCGGTTCAATGCCAACGGCATAGACCTGAATCGCAACTTTCAGGCCTCCAATCGTGTCAATACCTCAGCATATGGCCCTGCCGGACTTTCTGAGCCCGAATCGCGGGCGATTGAGGGCGTCATCCGCAGTTTTCAGCCGGATCGGGTTATTGCACTCCACCAACCCCTTCGCTGTATTGATTTTGACGGGCCCGGTGGAAGCCTGGCGCATCAGATGGCCGCCCTGTGCGATCTGCCTGTTAAGCAACTGGGGGCCCGGCCGGGCTCATTGGGTTCGTATGTGGGATTGACGATGGGCCGGCCTATTATTACCGTCGAACTGGGCAGCGAGGCCGGCCAATACAGCGCGGACGTCCTGTGGGACAAGTATGGACCTATGCTCCTGACGGCGGTGACGTATCGAGTCCAGGCCAAATAACCTTGAAGGAGGTTTTCTGTTGTGGACATACAAAAGACCATCGGATTGATCGCCCCGCCGCCGACTCCGATGCGGGAGGATGGGAGCCTGAATCTGGAGATGGTTGAACCGTTGGCCGCGCATCTGCACTCCCAGGGGCTTGTCGGGGCCTTTATAGCCGGCACCACCGGCGAAAGCATGTCTTTGACCGTCGAAGAACGGCTTGCTCTGGCCCAGCGATGGGTGCAGGCGGTCCCGGAAGGCTTACGGATCATCGTACACGTAGGGCATACCTGTCTGGAAGATGCCTGTCGGATAGCAGCCCACGCCCAGTCCATCGGGGCCGAAGCCATCGCGGCCATGCCGCCGGGCTTTTTCAAACCCAGGGATATTCCCTCCCTGGTCGCCTCCTGTGCCCGAATCGCCGCCGCGGCGCCGAAGTTGCCCTTTTATTATTACCATATCCCGTCAATGACGGGGGTTTATCTGCCCATGGCCGAGTTTCTCACAGCGGCCAAGGAACAAATCCCGAACCTGGCGGGGATGAAATTTACCTATTCCGATCTCCCCGATTTTCGGGCATGTCTGGATGTGGAAAATGGACGTTTCGATTTGCTGTTCGGCAAGGACGAGATGCTGCTGGGGGCCCTGGCGACCGGGGCGCAAGGGGCTGTCGGAACAACATACAACTTTCTGGCCCCGCTGTATCGGTCGATGATGGATGCTTTCGCCAGGAATGACTTGAATACAGCCCAACAGTTACAATCGAAGGCTATCCTCTTTCTCAAGACCCTGATCGATGGTTCGAATGATTTCCTGTCGTCGGTCAAGGCGGTGATGAAAATGCTCGGTCTGGATTGCGGCCAGCCCCGCCTGCCGCTGCCATCCATCCCCCCCGGACAGTATCAGACGCTGCAAAAGAGACTGAACGCGCTTGGCTTTTTCGACTTTGCTCGTTTATAAGAGGTTCTCGACCATCGACTGGACGAGAGACGAGATGCGCTGGGTGTCAGGGCTGCGCTGCCAGAGAGGCCTGTCGTCGTCTTTATACACCGGCTGATTCCGCTCGAAGGGCGTCTTATTGGGATTGATATAGAATACCCCCAGCGGCAGTGTGTCGGTTTCGGTCGCCCGGGCAAAGGCGGCGTTGCGGTCGGCGGGATCGTGGTCCTCCATCCAGTACGTATGATCCGTATACCATTGATAGGTATTGATCCGGTTGAAGGTCACACAGGGCTGGAAGATATCGACCAGGGCGTAACCGGGATGCTGAATGGCCTGCTTGATGACCTCGACGCTCTTTTCGGCATCCTTGACAAAGACCCGCGCGACGAAAGAGACATCCAGCGCGATCGCCACGGCCAGCGGGTTGAACGGCTCCAGGATGACCCCGTTGACCTGCACGGGCGTCTTAAAGCCGCGCATGCTTGTGGGCGAGGCCTGGCCCTTGGTCAGGCCGTACACTTGATTGTCGTGAACGAGGTTGGTGATATTCGGATTGCGGCGGATACAGTGAATAAAGTGGTTGCCTCCTTCTCCGTACATGTCGCCGTCGCCGCTTTCGGCGATGACGGTCAGATGCGGATTGGCGGCCTTGATCGCCGTCGCTGGCGGCAATGCCCGACCATGCAGTCCGTTGAAAAAGTTTCCCCGCATATACTGCGGCAGCTTGGCGGCCTGCCCGATGCCGGAAACCATCACGATCTGTTCGGGAGCGATATCCAGTTCCGACAGAGCGGTCTTGACCAGCTTGAGAATGCCGAAATCTCCGCAGCCGGGACACCAGGCGATATCGATCTTTCCCATGTCATATGTCTTTGCATCCATAGGAGCGCCTCATTACAGGATTGGCGTGAGCTGTTCGACCACTTTTTCGACGGAGAACGGAAAGCCGTCATAGTTGAGAATGCGATGATCCGCTTCGATGCCGGTATACATCTTGAGGAGTCGGGCGAACTGGCCCGTGGCATTTCCTTCCAAAACGATCTTCTTTTCGGCCTTCTCCAGATAGGCGGCCGTATCCGAATGCAGCGGGTAAACCTGGCTGTAATGAAGCAGGCTCGTATCATCGCGATTGAGCCGGGTCAGGGCTTCGGTAACGATGGGAAATGTCGAACCCCAGCAGACAACCAGATTTTTATACTCGTCCTCAGGCCACAAGGTCGGCGCGATTGTATCTTTACCTATCCCGTTTCTCTTGCGAAGGCGTTTTTCATTTTGCGCGATACGAATATTATGATCTTCGGTGATCCGTCCGGATTCGTCGTGCTCATCGCTGTCCACACAGACCAGCCCTTTGCCATAGCCGGGGATGCCGCGGGGCGAGATGCCGCTATCGGTGATTTTGAACCGAAGGTAATCGGTCTCGGTTTCGATAAAATGTTTTTTCGCCTTCACGGAATGTACGTCGAACGGCTCGGTGTTGTAATACGACTCCAGAAGATACTGGTCGGTTAGAATACATACCGGGACCTGGTGCTTATCGGCCAGATCGAAGGCCTGCGCTGTGCGAGTGAAGGCCTCCTGTAGAGTTCCGGGGGCAAGCAAGATCCGCGGAAACTCGCCATGCCCGGCGTACAAAGCCAGCTCCAGATCGCCCTGCTCGGTCCGCGTGGGCAGCCCTGTGGCTGGACCAGGCCTTTGGGCCAGATGCACCACCAGGGGCGATTCGATGATCCCGGCCAGACTGATCCCCTCGCACATCAGGGCAAATCCCCCGCCGGAGGTAGTCGCCATCGCCCTCGCACCCGCGTACCAGGCGCCCAGGGCCATGTTGACCGCGGCGATCTCATCCTCGGCCTGTTCGACGACCAGGCCAAAATCATTGGATTGTTTGGCCAGATAGGTCAGCACGCCCGTCGATGGGGACATGGGATAGGAAGACACGAAGGTGCAGCCGGCCGCCAGGGCGCCAAGGCCGACGGCCTCGGTGCCGCTGAGAAACGCCTGTCGGATCGGGGAATCGGAGGATTGGATCGTAATTTTCAAATCGCCCTCCGAGACGAATCTGTCACCGTATTCGTGCCCGGCCCTGGCGGCGTTAATATTCTTCTCGATAATGTCTTTGCTTTTTCGCTGAAAAAAGCGACCTACGAAATCAGCCAACAGATCGGCTCGGATGCCAAACAGGGCCGCCAGAGCCCCAACCGCTACGATATTGGAAAACACCTTATTCCCGATGTCCCCGGCGATTTGGCTGAAAGGGACATGGCGGCAGGAATATTCATCGGAATCGATCTCCTGGCCCAGCATATCCCGATCGCCCAGAATCACGGTTTTATCCGACATTCGCCATGCGACATGATCGATCGCGCCCTTGGCCAGCGGGATAAGCACATCGATCCGCCGGACAAACGCCTGCACGGGATGGTCCGAAACACGGATTTCGGTGGAGTTCATCCCGCCCCGCACGCGCGACATATATTCCGGCGTTGCAAAAACATGATACCCGTTTTGCCGGAAGATTTTCGTCAGCAGGGATTCCACGGTCTGAATCCCCATGCCGGCCGGTCCACACAGGACCATGGACACCTGCCCTTTGATTTCCATACCGTATCCTTACCGTCCTGTTAGATAATCCGACTTAATACGTGTGAGAATGTTCGCCGGCTGAGTCGCTGTGAACATGGGTATGCTCGGCAACGGTTTTTTTGAAATAGGCGGCTTCGTACTGGTCAATCCATTTTCTCAGGTTGGCCACAGTATCCGGATCGGTCGATTGCTTGGCCTTCATGGCCTCTACCATCATCCGATGCAGCAGCGTCAACTGATTTACATATTCACCATATGCCTTCGGATCGGTAGGTTCAGCGGGTTTGAGACGCTGGGTCATGAAATAATACGTTACGATCTCGGTCAGCGCATCGGCATGATTCTCCTTGTTCATCACCCATCGCACGAGCTGATTCATATTGGGTTTGGCCTCGGCGGAAAGGGCCTGCACCAGAGTCATCGATTTTTCGATGGTCGTCACATGCTCCCGCATCTCCACAAACCGGGCCGCATCGTCGTAGATTCCGCAGGGAATCTGACAATGCGAGTGCACCAGCGTCGTAAAAACAGAGACAATCGTCAATACGCCAAGAATCAGTACTTTTCCTTTGGTTTTCATAAGTACCCCCGTTTCAAACCGTTCCATTAATACTTATCCAGATGTCTCCACTCCGCATTTTCCAGCCAGGTTTCCGGTCGAGAGACTAATTCAATGATGTTGTCCAGCAGGAAATAATGCCGTTCCTCTTCGGCGGCGATTTTTTCCAGCAATCGTTTCTGGGCGGGCGTTTCCACCTCCTGTGCTTTCTCCGTATAGAAATCCTGGCTCTTTTTCTCCAGATCCTGGGCTTGTCGGTATAAATCCACCTGGTCGGTTTGCAGATCCAGGGTGTTTCCGTCGGTCTGCATTTGTGCGAACACGTTTTTGACATCGTTCAAAACAGTCGTATCGGGCAGTTCCGGAGAGCCATGTTCCATCTGGCTGAGTACCTGAAAATGCCGTACTTCTTCCTCAGCCAGGAGGGTTAAAATTTGTCGAATGCCGGTATTTATGCTTTTTTTCGCCAGCTCACGATAAAAATTCTCCCCGTCTTTTTCCATTTGCATAGCGAATCTGAAAATGTTCATACTTTCCCCTTCAAGCTCAATGCACCCTTATACTTATGCCGGATATGGCTTGTATGGAACCATGGGCTCCCTGTTTTGTCAAGTGCCGTTTCTACGTCCGACAAGGGAGATTGTGCAGTCATTGGGAAAAAATATGGAAAATCCATCCTGTATTGGGGTATGACAACCTTCCTAGAGGATATTGCAGGAAATACTTATTCCCTAAAATCGGCGTCGATCGATTAACGGACCGCTTGCCGCGGGATAAAAAAGGTCCCTGCTTTCAGGGGATCGGGGAAGGGCTTGCCGCCGTCGCAGGACAGGGAAATTTTCAAAGCGACGGTCTGTTCGTCGTCGCCGTAACTGTCCACATGCCCGTCGGTAAAAACGGCCGAGGTCTGGACAGAGAGAGCATGATGTTCGGTCTGAATCTGCCAATAACTCGGATAAAAGGACGATTCGCCGGTCATATGGCCTCCGGTCCTGAATCTTTCGCAACTGGCAAAGGCTTCCGGATGCCGATGGTGATCGTAGGCAAAATAATCCGTCGCCAGTAAGTCGCTTTGGCCGGTTCGGCCTGCCGCGGTCTGGGGACCGGCAAAAATGCGGCCTGAATCGGGCAAATACCCTCGGTAACCCCAATAAAAACAATAGGTTCCCCGCAACTCGTCCAATCCGACACCGTTGTCGGGATTGTCCCAGCGATCTTCCATGTCCCAGGCCTGTTCCAGATATTTAAATGGCCTGGGCGCGCTGGGGCAGTGCATAATCTGAACTTTATTCACATAGGCACTCAAATAGGAAGCTACGGAACGGTGCTGACGGGGACCCTGTGCGTCCACCGCCACAAGCCGATTGGGGGCCGTCCAGCTCAGATTTTGCACATCAGGACCATTGGTGGCTACGGAAATGGGGTAACGATCCTCATTATCCATCGCGTAGACATTCACAGCACGGGCAATTTCTCGCAGATTGTTTTTGCTTTGAAGACGCCGGGCATGACGGCGAGCTCTACCCAAGGCGGGAACCATAATGGACAACAAAAGAGAAATAATGAATAAAACAACCAGCAATTCAATGACAGAAAATCCCCTTCTCCTGAGTCCCTCCATATTCCATTGTCTCTGCTCCTCTGCGATATTCTGGCCTCCTTCTCCAGTACCTCGCATCATAGTTGTATTCTTGTTGTTATTATACTGTTTTTATGGTGTTTGTCAAGCATGAGATGAGAAAAAGACAATAAAAAGCGAAATGTTCTGGTAAATTACAGGGGTTTATTTCCTGTGTTGCTCATTCGGAAGAAAGATAATATTATCGGGCATGGAAAGCGTCCAGGAGCCATTCTTCGGCCAGAATCGCCATATCCTGCAGGTCTACCCGCCCATCTCGATTGGTATCCCCTCGAAGCGGCCAATGGCTGCGGGAAGCGCTTAGACTGCCGCCGTAAGCACCCATGTTTATACGTCCTCCATGGGGTTGCGGCTCGTTTATCGGCTCTTCCTGCGGATCTCCGGCATCGATACAGGGGCTGGAAATCGCATCCAGAATCCAGAGTCCGGATTGCGATAGTTCGTTGCTGTCCGGAATCCAATACCGGCCATGCTCGGACTTCAGGTGAAAATCACCTTTGTCCGGATCGGCAAAAACCGGCCCCAAACCCTTTAAATAGATCATTTTTACCTGTTCGGGCGTAAGAACTCGGTCAAACAGCATGACTTCATCGATCAAACCGTCGAATCCATACCCTTCATAGGCGCCGCCTCGCAAACCGATGACCAGATCGTTATACAGGCAGTCGGGCAAGGCGCTGATCGGACTGTCCCCCCAACTGCCGCTGATTTGGGGCTGCGTATCCAGATAAAATGTGGGTTGAAGGAGATCGGCGTCAAAGGTGACAACCACATGCTGCCATCGATCGGGCTGAATCGAGGCCGGAGAAGTGGCCCGCCCGTTGTTTTCGTTTCGCTCCACATCCAGCCGAAGTTCCTTCTCTTCAAGACTGAGCATGAATTCTTTATTGCTCATTCCCTCCACCTTGGCTACAAGAGTGCCGGTACCGGTCACAATACGCGGTTTAATCCACAAGCTTATGGAATAGTCTCTGTTACCCAGCCGTAACGATGGATGATCCTCCACATAGACAGAATCCCGCTGCCCGTCAAACGATAAAGCCAGTCCCACGATTCCCCCAGTCCATTGCGCTCCGGAGATCAATCCATGATTGCCGCCGACCCTGTCGTACGCGGTTTGTCCGTATCCTTCATCAAACGTCCACCAGGCCACCGGGGCGGGTTCGATCTGGTTTCTAAGCCAGCAATAATGTACCCGGCACTGGCTGATGTCGTCCTGAGACAGGTCGGAATAGAGGTTGTTCCAGAAAATACAATTTCGAATATCGGGATGGGCTCCTTCGCGCGCATCAATCCCGAATTCGCATCCGACGATCGTAAGATTTCGCAGGGTCGGGCTGGCCATCCAGGTAAACACGGCGTATTGACTATATCGAATGACAAAATTGCTCAGGATGCTTTGGGGTCCTTCGCCGCGATGGAACGATACAGCCCATCCGTTCGGTATTTCCAGAACGGCCGCATCGGTGGCGCTGGTGACTGTGATCGCCTTTCCCTGGAAGTCAATCCCTTCCTGATACACCCCGGGCCAGACCAGAACCCGATCTCCGTCGGCCGCCAGATCAATCGCTTCCTGAATCCCGGGCAAAGCAGAATCCGGCGAGAAACCATCATTCTCTATGTTGCCGTCCGGATGAACATGCCAGGTCCGACCCATATTTACAAATTGTCGGATTTCTGTTTCGCTGAGCGGATAATTATAGATTCGAACGTCATCGATAAAACCGTTCCAGTACCGCCTGGGTTGTTGGGCATTTTCTCCGATCAGGACGGGATAGGAAGAAATGTCGATTAAACCGCTCGCTTCTTCAGAAGTGTCCAGTTGCCCGTCCACATAAAGGGACATGGTCTGTCCGTCATAGACGCCCGCCGCATGATGCCAGAGGCCGTCATCCACCGGGATCGAGCCCCAAATATTGCTCCATTCGGCGCCAGGAACGACAACGCCAGTACAGGCAAATTCAAGACATCTCGTGTCTGAATATCGCTGCAGCCGAAAGGAGTTGTCTCCTTTTGTAACAATGGCCTGAAACTGCCGGTCGAATTGATCCACTTTGATCCAAGCGCATACCGTAATGCTGTTTCGAATGTCAAACTGCATCCCGTCGCCGCAATCGACATAATCTCCCAGACCGTCAAACTGCAGAGATCCTCCAATTCGACCGGCATGAGGTCTCCAAAGACGATTTCCGATTGCCTCGCCGTCTGCCGATGCCGTCTCATCGCGTGCCGTTGGACCTGTTATCTCATCCAATCCCCAGTGAGCGATAAGTCCGATCATGGGACTGAATTCATAGGCCCCCATATCCACCGTTTCTTCCTGGTTTCTCGATTGGCCGCTTAAATCGATCTCGATGGTCACTACGGATGGATCTCCTCTGTCGACGCACGGCGATTCGGACATGAGACGCAGATCGTCGTCGACGGTGCCCACGCGATTATCCAGACCATCGGCATCGACAAAGAGGGGATTTTCACCGATATTGCCGATCCCCCCTAAAACGCCGCTCCACCCCTGAACGCAACAATATCGCAGGGTTACCGAAGCATTTTGAATGGCGATCTGACTGGTTTCTCCCTGCCCCGCCGTGTCGCTGTTGCCCCAGAATATACTATTAATCAACGCCGGCGTCGAACCGTTGTTGATATATACAGCGCCGCCCAGCGCCAAGGCATTATTGCCGCTCAAAGTGCAGTTGATGAATACCGAACTGCTTTGAGAGTCTTCGTAGACCGCCCCCCCCTGCCGCCCGGCGGTATTTCCGCTGAACAGACAATTGACGTAAATGGCGCGGCTTTTTCCCCGGTTGCCAGCCGCCCCACCGTCGAACTGGGCTTTGCTGCCCAGGAAACGGCAGTTCAGGAATTCCGGATCGCTTTCGTTGTCGTTTAAAACCGCCGCATCATACAGTCCGGCATTCTCCAGGAAGGTGCAATGGCGCACACGGAGGCGGGATTCTTTGAGCAGGAGGCCTCCTGCCCGAGTCCGATCGAAATCGGAACCGTCGGCATTGCCGTGCACTATAAAAAAGCCGTCCAAAAGGGTTTTTTCATCGACCTGCGAAGCGACCAGAACATGATAACAGTTTTCTTCATATCCGGCAAAAGCAGGCCCGTCGTTGCCGAGCATGTCCCCGCTCAGGACGCTGGGAAACTGGGAGACATTCCAGTCGTTCGGATCGACAGCATCCCATCCGGCATAACCGCCCAGCAGCCGTACTCCGCTGGGTAAATGAAAGGATTGATCGCGATCGATTTCATTGGCGTCGGAAACGCATGACAAATGAGGGTAATAGATCCCCTGCGCCACACGAATCTCATCTCCGGAAGAAGCGGCGGACAGGGCATCGGACAGACAGCAAAAAGCCCTGTTCCAACTGCCTCCGTCGCCCCCCGACACGGCATCGTCATCGACATAAAAGAGGTCGGCTGTGGCTGCCGCGCAGAGGACCACCACGAATAAGCACAACACCCACAGCCGTTTGGCGGCTTGTTTTACGCTTGCCATCCCCACCTTCATAACAGATCCCGGAGCCAAACCGGTTTACTGTACCAGCCGCAGCAGCCACAGCAGCGACGCACTGCCGTCCGATTTGCTTCTGTTCTGCGGCCGGGGCGTCAGAAATTCAAGAGGCGAACCGGCCCTGTTCTGATACTGGAAATGCAGGGAACCACCGGTCGGCTTACCTGTCGCATCGGTCCCTTCCAGGTCGATTTGCGTAAGAAGATCCCGCTCCATATCGATCGAATAAACCACGGAGCCGGATCCGCACTCCAGCCGGACCTGGCCGATGGTTTCATCTTCGGATACGCGGCTCTTAAACCAGATTTGCCGCCGGGCCGCATCGCGACGAACCGTATCGATGGTATGCAATCCCGCCCAGGGCCGCATCAATCCTTCAAAAAAGCTTCCGGGCGGATACAGGGTCTCGGTCATGGAAGATCGGTCGTAAACAGAGGCGCCTTCGGGGCTGTCCTGGATCAGCAAACGGTATCCTGTCTGTATTCGGAATACAGGAGGGGCCTGTTTCCATTTCTCATACACCAGCGGAATCCGGCCTTCTCCCATCACCGTATCGGATCCGATAGAGCCGGTGATCTGGAAATGCACCCAGCCCTGCTTATGCAGGTCGTCGCGACGGTCCACCATGCGGACGTCCTTGGGCCAGTCGCATTTGAAATAGGTTTCTTTGAGCATGTGCAGATGGTGCGTCGTCCAGGACGTGGGAGCCCCCTGTCCTTCCGGGCGGGCAATCACCAGCAATCCCGCTTCCCGATCCGTCACCTGATCCATGCCCTGGGATTCCGGCTGGACGCGGGAAAGGAATTCGCTCATCGCGGCCGAATCGGTCGGAAGCCGGCGCACCAGCAGAGTACGATCCCATAGATTGAAATTATTCACATGTACGGTATTGGCGCGGGCGTCAAAATAATAATTTCCCTGTTCGTTCTGAAGCCACTGGCAATACTCGTTCGGATTATCGCCCAGCGTCATGGTGCGCCGGATCATGACCGCCCCGTCCGCTCCGTCCGGGTAATAGTACCAGTATTCATTGGCCGAGGCCCCCAAAGTCGCGGAAACCGCCGATACCGCCCCGTCAGGAGCGACCGAGGATATTTCAGGAGAATCGGGAGGGATCACGGCCGAACCGACGGCCAGAAATCCCACAGCGGCGACCGTGGCGACCGTGGCCTTGCTGGTTAGAACGGCCGCCCCGGCGGCCGCAGCGCCGACTTTCATGGTACCCGATACGATGGAAATCTGCGCTGCGGCGGCCTTGCTTTCGGCGGTCATGCGTCCGAATATCACCAGCGCCGTTATCACAGCCCCCCTGCTCAATCCTCGGCGAGCCAGTTTTTTCGCCAATGCGTTTTTGGCGCGGAAGAACAGAACGCGCGAGCTGAATTCGGTGGTGCCCAGCTCTTCGGCGATCCGGGAATAGTCCATTTCCTCATAGCATCGCATCACCAGGACTTCCCTGTACCGCGGTTTAAGGTCTCCCAGGGATTCGACGACAATGTGTTTCAGTTCGTCGGTGACCATTTCGGCAAATCCCTCCCGGCTGTTGTCGTGAGCCAGGGTATGCTGGACGTCTTCCATAGACATCGCGTGTCGGGTTTTCTGACGAGCGTGATGGTGATGCAGTTTGTTGATCGCAATCCGGCGCAGCCATGGCCAGAAGCGGTCGGCTCTTTCCAATTTATCGAGGAATCGTAACATCTCGATCATACTCTCCTGGACAATATCCTCTGTTACGTCATGCCGTAAGGACATTCGTTGTACATAACTGTACAAACGAGGCCTTATCAGCTCAGCCAGTCGATTACGGCTGTCCTCGTTCCCCCGCTGAGCATGCTTTACAAGTTCTGTAAGATCCGTACTTTCCACCATATAAGGCTACAATTCTGAGTATTCGAGCCGACCTGATGTAACATTTGTTTTTCTGTTTTTCCCGATTTTCTGTTTATCCTTTTTGCCAATTACAATTCCATCAAGCTAAAATGTCAAAATAATTAAACTTTTTCTCTGGTTGATAAAAAAAGATTCGCTTTTATCGAATAACCGGGATTATCTCCTCATCCCCTCCCATAAAATCCTCATAAAGAAGGTTCCCCTGAGCCGGGCGATCCTCCAATGGAGACACTTGGCATCCAATTCTCTGGTTTTCCGTATTCGCCATATGGAATCATCGAATTAACCGTCACGAGAGAATGCCCCCCTCCCGAAGCGGCAGGATACCACCAGCCGACATACTCAAATCGAAGAATGGCCGCCTCATAAGGAGCGGGAAGAGCCAGGGCGATCGATTCTCCTGTCTTACTCAGGCTTTTTTGATACACCCCCGCCACCATCGGGACATCGCCGTACCGGATGCGAAACTGGGCAAGATCATTGGTTACAATGACATAGGAACCCGGATCGAGGTTCATTTGAGGCATAATAAATTCCACGCCATCGGTAAAGCGAATACCGGTAATATCGAGGGATTCCGAGCCGATATTGGTCAATTCTATGAACTCGACCGTCTCGCCCGGTTCGGGGTAATACATCAATTCGCTGATACGCAGGTTGTTCAACAGGGCGCGCATCTGGCCCAGGGTGTCTTCTCCGACAACCTCTTCGATCGCCAATTCCAACTCCACCGAGAAGAGAAAATCGCTGCTGCCCGTCGTATCTATGGCATGAATCGCCAGGATATTCTCACCTTCGCGGAGGGATTGAAGCACTTGAGCCTCTGTTATGGAAAAATTCGCAAACTGCAGAGCCAATGAATCGCTCTGGCCGTTCCCTGTGGCAAATGAGTTCCAGGCCGGACTGGAGGGAAGCGGACCGCCTTCGGGGCCTTTGACGCCATTGATATAGGCGATAAAGGCATCGTCATATTTGGCGCGAAGCGTCAAGGACGTCATGCCGGCAATCTGCTCGGCAGTGAGCGTAAAGGGAATCCGAATATAGCAGCTTCCGGTTGCCTCATCATCGTGCAACGCCATAACATCGTACGTGATGACGGGAACATAACTGGTGGAACTGCCGGGACTTGTCTCATAGCCGACACCTCCCAGTTTTCCATCGACGAAAACGCCGTCATTCCAAAGGCTGTCATCGAAGAAAGATCCCCCTTTCCATGCCTCATCCACCTCGGCCATTGGGATATATACTCGTTTGGGCGCGCTTTCTTCGATGAGTTTTATCGTTGTGGTTATAGTCGTCACCGTTCCGGGATTGGCGGCGCCGGGAGTAGGAATATCAAACAGGGTGAATATCTTACCGCCATTGGGCAGCCTTCCCTCGGAGATATCGGGCGCCTGGGCAAAGTAAAGAATCTGATCGATTAAAGCTCCATCCCCATCGTATAAGGCGACCATTTCTCCTTCGCTGCTGAGTTTAAAGTTCAGATGGCCCGGCTGGTCCTTTTCATCCGCTATCAGGGCCAGATAACCTCCTGCGTCAATAAAACTCAACGGCGGGAAAGTGAATTTGGCCGGCTGGCTGATTGGATTGTCGGTCAGATGAAGGCCGCTCAGACAAACCGGATTGGTTTGCGGATTGAATACTTCGATAAAATCATCTTCAAAACGAATTTGGTTATTGGCCAGCCATTCATTGATCCTGAGTTTACGCGGATCCCCGGTCGGCCGGTGACTGTTCGCCTGGCCCAGTGTCGGCGTGCAAAGCATCCATTGCTGATCGTAACCAATCCGTCCAATCGTCATGCCGGGTAATTGCGATCCAAACTCCACCGAATCGACGATCTGTCGAGTATTATCATACAAATACACCCCATCCCCTTCTCCATCGAGGGCAAAACCAAGATGAATCCCAGGGGCGGCGAAATCCATGTCGGCATACAGGATCAAGTACTGCCCGGCCAGGATCTGACTGCCGGACGGGAAGACAAACCGATCCGGCTGCGTGGGATCGTCGGAGATTGTCATACCTGACAAATCCAGCCCAATGCCACCGGGGGCATCGTAATACAGCTCGATCATATTCGGATAGCTTCCGTTGACCTCGATGGTCTCGGAGTTTCGGGCCAGCACTTCGTTGATGAGGAGCCGGGCATATGTTGTGTCTACGGTCCATTCAGGAGAATGGTTACCTTCCGGATCGCCCGGCGCGACAAAACCGGTATTGGGTCCAAACGGCTGCCCCTGCCAGTGGCCGGCGGAGTTTTTACCGACCACATCCACACGGTAGGTGTGGCCATGTTCCAGACCGGTCAGTTCAATGCGGCCAAAAACATGATTTGGGTCCGCCGGGAAATCGGTCGGATCAATGGGTAACGCGATTTCCTGGCTCCAGGGACCGGCTGAACCATTGTCGATGAGCCGCCACTTATAATGCGTTATACCGGGTCCGGCCACGTCGAGCGTCATTTCGCTTCGCCAGGTAATCGGCAAAATCTCTCCGGAAACGGCGGCTCCGGCTGGAACATGGGCGCCACGATCTAATCCCGCTGCACCTGTGCCTATGGCCGAGGAACTGTTTCTCAGGTGAAGATCGTCATATTCATGCACAAACTGCGGATCGGCGCTGGTGTTGCCCAGACCGAGTGGATGGTCCTGCCCCAGTGTATCCCATGTCGGGGGCGTTTGCCATTCGTCCGGCAGGATCGAACGGTAAATGTAGGCATCCTCCGGGCCGTAATCCGGCGGATTGTCAAACAGGTGCTCAAAGATCGCCGCATTGTCCCAGAAAATGTTACTGTCGGCAAAAATACCGCGGCCCGCCGTACGGGACGGCGAGCGGAACGGCTCGCCGAAACTGATCGCCGCAATCTCAGTGCCAATACATGTATTATTGGAAAACCAACTGTAGACATCCT
>JAFGGE010000251.1 GCA_016930745.1 Sedimentisphaerales bacterium | reverse complement strand
TTCGGAGCGGCCTTTTTCGGTGTTGAGGTCGTGGACCAGACCGATGGCGGTTTCGCCATAGAGGGCAAATCCTCCGGTGCCGCTGTCTCGGCTGTCGAGTCCCTGCTTTGGATTTTTGCGATTGGCGCCGACGGCGACGACCATGAAGACGCCGCAGGCCAGGAGGATGATGACAGCGAGACTCCTTCCGCGGCGTCGGGTCATATTACGGGCAGCAAGCTGAGTCACGGAAGCAAGAGAGTGCATTTTGCGAGTTTGAGCGGCGCCGAGAAGGCGGGCGGCGAGTGCGAAGCCGGCGATCAGGAGTAAGGCCCCTGCCCCGAAGAAGGCGCCGGCGGCGGAGCTGCTCTGGCCGCGGCCCATGGCCAGAAGGAGTGATGCCGCAGCGAAAAGACATACAAGAGAAACGACAAGGCTGACACGGCCGCGCCGGGCGATTCGAGCGAGGGTATCGGTCTGGGCGTTGCCGGCCATGAGATGGGAGGCGTGATGCTTGAGAGTGCGACGCAGGGCGAACCAGACGGCAAGCAGGGAGATGACGATGCCCGCGACAGCGCCGCCGATGATGGAGGCGGGCGTGGTATGGAAGCGTATAGACGAGCCCGCAACGGCCTCGGACCAGATGGTCGCCAGGCCCCAGATCATCAGGCGGGTATAGGCCATGCCGATAAGGGCGCCTACACCGGCCCCGACGATGGAAAGGACCAAACCTTCGGCAAGGAAGAGGCGGCGGACCTGTTTGCGGGTAAAGCCGACGGCGATGAGCATGCCGGCCTGTTGGAGGCGACGCTCGACACCGAAGACAAAAACCAGGATCAGCAGGACGACGGCCGAGCCGATGAGGAACATGCTCAGGCCGAGAAAGAGACCGCCGAAGTCACTGGTTCCTTTGCCGGCTTTTTCATTGAGCTGACGAATGGGAATAAAGGCGAGGCCGACGGTTTTGGGATCGATTCGGCTGCGGAGGGTTTGAGCAAGTTGCTGGACTGTGTTGGAGGCAGCGGGAAAACGGATGGCGGTAAGATTGCCGAAGCGGTTTTTCCAGAGATGCCGACCGGCAGTCAGGGTGATGAAGGCCTTGGGCGTGCCTTTGTGCTGGTCCCAGTAGGTTTCATCTTTGTCGCGGATTTTGTCGAGGTCGATTTCGATGCCGGGTTTCCAGTCGCGGCAGTTTTCGGTATCGGACAGGCCGGGAAAGTCGGGCATGAGGGTCGGATCGGCGGCCAGGCCGTCGAGGGGGACGATTTTTTCGACGGTGAAGGGGGCGCTTTCTTCGAGCAATTCGCGGCTGGGACCGACGACGAAATAGGTCAGCATGATTGGGTCGCCGGGTTTGGCATTCAGGTCGTCAGCGAGCCACTGGTTGATGACGATCCGGCCGTCAGTCATGATGTTGGCATTTACGGGCATCCGTGGATCGATGACAATCTGGCCGTTGGCCATGCCCGCGTGGACGCCGCTGTAGGGTGCGCCGGGTTTGTTGGCGTGTAAATAGTCGGCAATCCGCTGATTGATGACGATTCGATCGTCGATCACGCTGGGTGGGAGAATCTCGCTATAGGAACCGCCGGGGGGCAGAGCGGTGACCATCGAGTATGGCGTGGCGGCATCGCCGCAACGGAGTTCGTTGACGAAGTAGGTCAGGATGGGGACGGCATCAGGTTTATCCTGCGTAGCGGCTTTAGCTATGGGATCGTCTATAAAGACGCGGCGGGAGCGGAGCTCAAGCATACCGATGTCGGAAAGCTCGCGGATGCTGAGGCCGACATCGTCCAGCGTGACGACTTTGGCCAAGGCCTGTTGGGCCTGTTCCATGGACACATCGCCGCCAACAAGGAGCATGTTAGCGTAAGAATTTGCTTTCTCCTGTGTTTCGGTATTACCCGCGAGCTCCAGCGTATCCGACAAGAGCTGGATCGGGACAAAGACATTCAGCGGGGCCGCCTGATTGGCCTGAAGGGAGAACCAGCCCAAATGCTCCTGGTCGACGATGCCGGCGATCGAGAGCCGGATGCCGATGGAGCCGGCGCTGTCGCCTGTGACGGGCACATCGCGGGGAACGACGCCGGGCTTGGCCAGACGGAGAACGAGTTCTCCTTGTTCCTCGGCGGAAAGCCGATCCGCCAGCGGCTGATTGAGGATGATAGAATCCTGGTCTTGTGAAAAAACATCATCCGATGCAGCATTCTGGAACGTAAAAAAAGCCGGATTGACACCGAAAATATTTACCCGGTTAACGCGCTTGTTGTTGTCAGGATTGACGATAAGGCCCTCCACCTGGAGCACTGGAGCAACAGGTGCATTGAGTTCGGCGCTGAGTCTTTGCGCGAGGTCAGTGTTGAAGAACCGGTCGTTGGCGACAAGGGCCAGTTGGGTGTCGCCGAGGCGGACATCGACCATGCGGGCCAGGCTGTAACGAACCGAATCGCCGACAAGCAGCGCGCCGACCAGGACGGCTGTGCCGAAGACGACGGTCGCAAGCACGCCGAGATTGATCCGGCGATAATAAAGGATACTGCGTTGTATCAGTTTGAAAAAAGTCATTTTCAATCAATCGATGGAATTTCTGCATTTCCTTCAAGTATATCTTTTAATTCGCGTAACATAGATAACACCGAAGGGATATTAGGCTTTTCGTCTTTCAGCTCACTTTCGATTTCCGTAATGCTGTCGATTACATCCTGGGCCTGTTCGGGCATAAGACTTTCCAATAATTGAAAATTATATAGGTGATTAATAACCTCAAATATCCATCCATAACTTATGTCATGGATTTTACCTTGCAAAAATAATTCCAATTCACATAACATTGCTAAGAGAGCATCGTGCCCATCAATATACAAATGATATGCAAGCCCATGGATAATTTCCTTCGACGCTTTTGGATATTTGGATGCGAATCGATCCATGGCTTGCCCATCAACCTGTTTCCGCTCAAAAAGAGAACGAACCAAAGCAAGCTTTTCATCAAGCGAAAGATTGTTGACTATACTCACTATTACACCTCCAACACTAGAAGTTAGTTTTAAAAGACCATGCTATTTGTTTTTGAGCCAGCGGTCGGCGAAGTCGAGATATTGGATCCAGTCGTATTCGGTGACATCATGCTTCCCAGCGCGGATGTGGTATCCGATGCGGCCGACAGTGGGCTGGTTGATATCGGGCATTTCCCTGGCGGGCAGGCCGTTGCCGGTGAGCAGACGATAGACGGGATCGGCATGTTGGGCCGAGAGAAACTCGCCGCGCGGATCGGCCCATCGGTCGTCCTGGGCGCTGGCGACATAGACGGGACGCGGGGCAACCAGGGCGATGAGCATGTGCTGATCGAGGGGAAGTTTGGCCTCGTTTTCATTGTACTGCTTAAAGTTATCGCAGAACCAGTGCGGGAAGGAGGTATTGATCCGCCCCACCGTCTCGCCGAAGGCGCGTTTGGACAGGGCCGCCCCACCGCAGCCGGAATCGTTGGAGATGACCAGGGCAAAGCGGGGATCGGAAGCGCCGGCCCAGAGGGAGGTCTTGCCCAGGCGCGAATGACCCATGACGGCAACCCGGCTGTGGTCGATGTCGGGATCCTTTTCGAAGTAGTCCATGCAGCGGCTCAGGCCCCAGGCCCAGGCGGCGATGGTGCCCCAATCGTCACCTGTACGGGGTTGGCCGGTGTCGTAGAGGGCATGGACGCCGTTTTTGAATTCGTCGTGGAAGTCGGGATCGATATCGCCGCAGTACATGGTCGCCAGGCCGTAGCCGCGGGACAGGATCGGATCGAGGGCCCAGCGGGAGGCGCTTTTGCCGCGGGCTTTTTCGGTGG
This sequence comes from Sedimentisphaerales bacterium, assembly GCA_016930745.1. GTDB lineage: Bacteria > Planctomycetota > Phycisphaerae > Sedimentisphaerales > Anaerohalosphaeraceae > JAFGGE01. The sequence goes on along the minus strand of JAFGGE010000251.1, from coordinate 7,390 downwards.
CGCGGTTGTCTTGGGAAGTATCATCTCTATCGTCAGGCATCCAGGTTGCGGCCAGGCGGATGCCGGGATCGTCGCAGATGGTGTGGTTGCCTCGAAAATTGAGCCCGATAAAGAGAGGGACGGGGCCTTTAGCATTTGGGGGCAGGTAGACGAGTAGATTCAGATCGATGGTCTTGCCGTCGACTTTGGGGGTAATGGTAATCTGTTTACGGATAGCCCTGCCATTGAGGGCCGTGTTATCGATCTGTAGGGCGTAGGAGATTTCGGCGGGCTTGCCGGGGGAACGACCGTAGACATGGGTCTTGAAGAGTTCGAGGATTTCAGGGCGTCGCTTTTCGAACCAGGTTCGGGCATCGGTGACTTTGGCGCCGTCGAGACAGACGAGCGGATCGGGCAAGGTGTATTGAGGCACTTTTGATTCATCGTAATTGGCGGTGAATGCGGCATCAGTCAAAGTGAGTCCTCCGAGAACAAGAATAGATAACATTGTAATACGGATTGCGTTCATGATCATCACCTCTGGATTCATGTTTCGGTTTCTTCATGCAGCATGCCATCGGTAAGATGACAAGTGCGGTTCATTTTATCGGCCAGGCGGGCCGAGTGGGTTACGACGATGAGCGTCAGGCCGTCGGTCCGGTTGAGGTCGGCCAGCAGGTCGGCGATGTTGTCGGCCGAGGTCTGGTCGAGCGAGCCGGTGGGCTCATCGGCCAGCAGGAGCCGGGGCTGATTGATCAGGGCGCGGACGACGGCGACGCGCTGTCTCTGGCCGCCGCTGAGCTGGCCGGGTCGATAATGCATCCATTCGGCCAGTCCGACGCGCCGGAGCAGGGATTCGGCATGGGCGGGCAGGTCGGCAGATTGGTCTGCGTTGTGCAGGGCCAGAGTGGGTACGAGGACATTTTCCATGACGGTTAATTGGGGCAGCAGGTGGTGGAGCTGGAAGATAAAGCCGATCTGTCGGTTACGGATGCGGGCAAGAGCCTTTTCGTCGAGCCCGGACAGATCCTTACCGTCCAGCAGAACCTGACCGGAATCGGCCTTGTCCAGGGCCCCGATGATGTTGAGCAGCGTGCTTTTTCCGCTGCCGCTGGGTCCGATGATAGCAAGGCTCTGGCCGGAGTCCACGACCAGGTCGACGCCTTTGAGCACGTCCATCTCGGGACCGTCATCGGGGGACTCGTATCGTTTGGCGACGTTTTTGAGTTCAACCAGCATGGTCTGCTCCCCGTGTTTTTCGCGCGACATCAAATTCGAGCACGACATCATTATATAAACGTCCCAGATCGCGGACGGTTCGTTCGATTCCAAACCGTCCGAGGATGGCATCGCGTCCCCAGCCACCCAGTTCGCGGGCCTTTTCCGGCTCAAGCACCAGCGGCTTGAGGGCTTCGGCGAGGCTGGCCGAATTATTGGGACGGTAGAGTGTGCCGCCGCCGGTGAATTCAAGCAGTTCGCCGAAAACGCCATGCCAGGGCTGGACCACAGGGACGCCGCAGGCCAGGGCCTCCAGAACATAGAGGCCGTAGGCGACGGGCTGTTTTTCGGGGACGCTCAGAACGGTGAGCGACTGGAGAAACTCGATACGGGTTTCTTTATCGAACTTGTCGATGAACTCGACATCGTCCAGGAGGTTCCAACAGCGCAATTCGCGCCGGACGCGTTCAAGGAAGTCTTCGTCGGCCTGGCTCGATCCGCCGGCGATTCGCAGCCTGAGGTTTCTGAGACGGTCGTCTTTTCGCAGAATGACAAAGGCCTCGGCGAGGATATCCAGTCCTTTGGCGTCGCACATCTGGGAGAGAAATCCGATCGCAGGCCGGGCGGGCGGACTTGCCGCGGGCGCATAGCCTTCCAGCTCAATGCCGGTATAGACCACCTCGATGCGCGACTCGTGCAACTGGAGCCTGTCGCGCATTTTACCGGCGTAGTATTCGCTGACGGCGATGAACGCATCGATGCGCCTGGATCGTTCGGAGAGGATATTCCAGCTTCTGGACTGGAAGGGCTCGGGGAGGGAATCGAGGAAGCCGTCTTCATCCTGCAGCAGACACACGACAGGGACCTGGAGCTTTTCGCGAATGGGCTCAGCCAGACCAGCGAGCAGGATATTGGACAGGCAGACCAGGTCGGGGTGATTGTCGGATTTGGCGAGCCAGTGGATGAGGCGGTCGAGCTCCTTGGCCTGGCGGCCGGACTTGCCCTTGAGCATGGACACGGTCATATCGCCCAGGAGTTTGGCGTTGGTCGTGCCGGCTTTTTTGCCGACTTTTTTGAGCAGGCCAGGAGAATCGAGCCAGCGGTCGATCCAGCGAGGCGTGTGGCGGAAAAACCGGCTCTTTTGCTGGAGGTAGACATTGACGCCGCCAAAAAAGATGGGGGTTTTTCCGAGGTCGGCGGCGGCGATGTTCTGGATGGGCAGATACATCGGCACCAGGGTCACATCGTGGCCGGCCCTTCGCATGGCCCGGACCAGGGCCCCGTCGCGCAAACAATTTTCGCAATAAAAGTTGTCTCCCGATCCGGGGGTAAGCTGTGCAATCTTCATGGTCGTTCTTTCCCGGCCAGCAGAACCCGACGTATGCCGTCAAGGGCCTGCTGGTTTTTCTCAATCCCCTCCCAGTTAAATATACATACGTAACGACATCGTGTATCGCCCAGCGTATTTTGCAGGGCGTTTTGCCAGGCTTCGGCGCCGCCGGGACCCATATACAGCCATTCGGGGGCAGCCCAATACAGAGCATCGCTTCGTTCCAGATTCCGCTGCACGGCGGCATCCTGTCTCGGATCGTGGGCATATTTGTAAAAGCTCCAGCCGGGACAGGACAGGTCGTTTACGGCGGCATCATAGAGCTTCTCGCCGTCTTTCCAGCCTGCTCCGTGCGTGAAAAGACGCTCTCGCGGCAGGCCGGCCGAACGGGCCTCCCTGCAAAGGGCCAGGAGATATCGTCGGACAACTTCGACAATGTCGTCTTCGGCGATCCGGCCCTGGCTTCGCAGGCCGGCGGTTCGCACGGCGGCGTAGCCCAATTGAGCGACGCCGCGCGAGAGGCCCTTGTCATGATCCAGTCCGGCCTGCGGATCGTCGGCGACAGGCTCTGTCAGAAACGAATTTCCCATGGGGTAGTGCCATGCGTTGACCCCGATGCTGGATTCGTGTCCGAGTTTGAGACCGACAAAAAGATGTTTTTTAGAGGGAGGCAGTTTATCGAACCAGTCCATGACGAGGGAGCTAATACGACGCGTGTCCTCGCGGCAGGTTTGCAGATAGGCCGGGCTCATCAGATTGGGCTGGGGCAAGACGCGGATCTGGCGGCCCCAATTGCGCCAGCAGATCTTGACGGCGTCGGCCTGAGACCAGCTTGTCCATTCCACGTTGGAGCGATTGGCCGGATTGAAGCCGGGGCGGTCGGGATCCCACCAGTTCCACAGATCGCTTCGGGCCTGCCACCAGTTTTCTCCATCCAGTTGGATCACAATGGGCGTTTCCGTTTGCGCGGCCAGAGCGAGACATTGTTTCAGGGAGGCTTCGACAGTTTGCGGAGGCGAGGCCAGGTAGGAAAAGATAAAACTAACTCCGATCCGGATCGGACCGGAATTCTCCGCATCGAAGGCATTTTTAATTTCTTCAAAGCCGTCGGCGTCGATCGAATCGGGGCGATTCTGGTTCCAGCGGACGCCGGGAGCACGATTGAGAAGGATATATTGCATAGGCGGAGAGGAATCGGCTATCGCGCAGGCGATCATGGGCCCTATGAACAGCCCCATCAGGATAAGCCGCGCCGTATTCATGACAGCCTCAAACCTCATTTGGATTCCCTCGCTGTTTGTCCTCTGCGGCATGAAGCGCCCTGAGGAATTCTTTTTGGCATTATCCCTGTAAGAGGCTTGCAGGGTCAAGGCTTTTTTGGATTCTCTTTCGTTTCCAAGCCGATGTGTAAAGACAGGAGAGATGGTATTGACGGGGACGGGTAAAGCTGGTAAAAGACGGGGGGACGAAGAAGAATCGGCTTGGTGAACAGGAGGCTCGATCATGAAGTGCCCAAAATGTAATGGCGATATGGAATCCGTGCAATACGAAGATATCGAGGTGGATCGCTGCACGAGCTGCGAGGGGATCTGGTTCGATATGCTGGAGGCGGACAAGCTGCGTACGATGAGCGGCTCGGAAGCGATCGATACGGGCGATCCGAAACTCGGGCGGGAGTATGACGACATCCATAATGTGATCTGTCCGAAGTGCCAGACGCAGATGATTCATATGGTGGACCGCCGCAAGCCGTATATTCAATATGAGGCATGTACGGTATGTTACGGGCTGTTTTTTGACGCCGGAGAGTTTCGTCAATTCAAGCACCAGACAGTGCTGGATTTTTTCCGGAATCTGTCGGCCCGTTCCCGGAAGAAGTGACCGGACCGACCTTACTTCCGTACGGAGCCGTCTGTTCGAGGACCGATGGATTATTCGGATCTCTGTTCCTGCAGCAGGCTCTCGAGGAGACGGATATTTTTCGGGATGTGCACGGTGAGATACTCCCCGTCTTCCACGGCGAAATAGGTATGATCGAGCATTCCATCGAAGAGAATGGTATCGTCGGCTTCCAGGAGGAAGGTCATATCGGCCACTTTCAGCTCCACCGCCCCGCTGAGGACATAACAAAATTCGTGGCAGTCCTCATGCAGGTCCATGACATGGACAGGTTGCCCTTTGACAGCGAGCACACGAAACATTTTGGCCTTGTCATAGAAGGCCACGCGGCACAGATCCAGCCCTTGCAGGCCCTTTTTGACACGATCGCCGGAGACCGGGCAGGCTTTTCGCCGCTGGACGAGACGGCGTTCGGCCAGAGAGATCAGGTTGCTGGTGGCGATCCCCAGCGCGCCGGCGACGGCATCGAGGGTTTTTAAGGAAGGGGCGGTCTTGTTGGTTTCGATCGTTTCGACGGTAGGGTAAGTCAGTCCGGAAGCCCGGGCAAGGTCCTGGAGAGTCATGCCGGCGCGCTTGCGAAGGAATCGGACCACACCAAAATCATAATCGCTGTTCATTATCGGTCCTGCCTTCACTTGCCGTATGGACAGGTTAAAAATGGATCACATCAAATGAATTTAATATTATCCGTCTGTTTCTTCGACCCGTCAGGCCCAGAAGCTTGAATTATAATCCCGGTTTTATCCCGTTGAAAAAAGCGGCCTTAAAAAACCGTTTTCGGATTGACGTAAGTCTTTACTATGGCCGAGATGGCTTCCGACAGCTTAACTTTTTAACCCCGGATGACCCACAAGTCATCCGGGGATCCCTCCTTTTTTACGTTTTAAGGCTTCTATGCGATATATCGCCTCCTTCGATGCAATTTCGGTTCGTCATTCATCTCGTTTTTGATATTTTCCGCCAGTTTCTGCGCTGTATATGCAATTATGGGGACCTTGATTCCTTTTGACCGGAATTTTCATATGCCCTTAAAAGTAAAATCTGTTTAATCCGCCGGCATTCTCATTTTTAAAAAACCATGAAAATCGCCAAGAAATATCAGCTCCTTTTGATATTCTCCCACAGGGCCTTAAATATGTTTGTTATCCCTTATTTTGAATCATCCGATATGGATTCACACTTTAGGGGTTGAATCAGATGGTTTGATACTTTTTTTTCGAATTCGAGATATCCAGAGGGCATGTGTCGTTATTCTTTGTCGTAATTGCCAAGAAACAGATTTTTATGCCAGTCTAAGGAGCCTGTTATGACAGAATCGATAAACACAAAAATCGCTCCGGAAATCGCCAGCAAGGAGGGAAAATATCTGACGTTTGCCCTGGGCCATGAGGAATACGGCCTGGAGATCCTGAAAGTCCGCGAGATTATCGGATATATGGATATCACGGCGGTGCCTCAGACGCCGGCCCATGTCAAGGGGGTGATCAATCTGCGCGGGCAGGTCATCCCGGTAGTCGATCTGCGTCTCAAGTTCGGGATGCAGGAAGAGGAAGTGACGGAACAGACGTGCATCATCGTCGTGGAAATCGACAACGGCAAGCAGCAATTCAACACCGGGATTGTAGTCGATCGGGTTTCGGAAGTGCTGGATATCCAGGAAGAACAAATCGAAGAAGCGCCGCAGTTCGGCGGCGGTACGGAAGCGGACTTTATTCTGGGAATGGGCAAGATCGGGTCTTCGGTAAAAATCCTTCTGGATATCAATCGGGTCCTGTCCAACGAATGTCTGGAAGGTTTGGGTACGGTGTCCTAATCGAAACGAAAGCGGTATGCCGTTACAGGCAATACAATAGACAACCTAAAGGAGAAGCAAATGTTTAAGAACATGAGACTGTCAATGAAAATGGCCATTGGATTCGGTTGCATTGTACTGATTGCAGCCATACTGGGCATCTCCGGCTGGCGAGGCCTGGTCAGCGTGACTCGCATTGCCGGATTGAACGAGGCCGGCAACCGTGCCCTGGAAACCCTGAATCAATGCGCCTCGTTCCGCCGGGATTTTCTCATTCATGGCTTCACGGTATCCGAAGGCGAAAGCAAGCACGCCGCGGAGAAATGGGCGGATTCATATGGCATGTTAACACGTGAAATCCAGGATTTAAAAGATCAAAAGGGTTTGTCGGCCGAACAAAGAGCCCTCACTGAAACTTTTTTAAGCCAATGTCTGGAATACAAGACCTCATTTGATAAAGGGATTCAGGCGCAAAAAGAAAAAGATGAAGCCTTTGCCAACTGGAGTAAAATCGGCTGGGAGATTACATCCAATATCAACACAGCAACCGAGAAGGTGATCAATCCCGCCATGACACAGGCACGCAGCGCTCAGGATGTTCAGGCATTATCAAACTGGTCTACTATCGAAAAAGGTCTGAACGAACAAGTGGTTCAGAACTTTTTACTTCAACGCGTGTACGCCGTGTATCTGGCCAAGACCAATGCCGAGGCACAGTGGAAAGGGTATCAGGATCAACTGGTGAAAACCAAACAGGGGATCAATACATGGTCCGACCTTGTTAAAGGACACAGTGAACTGGAACAGGCAGCCCGGAACATCGCCGATTCCATCCGACAATATGAGGCCACAGGAGAACGGTATCATCAGGGAATTCTTGCTGATCGTCAAGTCGGCACAGAAATGGCCGCCGCCGCTAAGACGCTGGTCGATCTGATGAATCAACTGCAGGTTTCCTTAAATAAGGCCACGCATACGGTCACGGCACGAACCAATATGCTTCTTGCCTGTCTTGTCATCGGCGGTGTGGTTGTCGGAATAGGACTGGCCGTCGTCATCACCCGGAGCATCGTCAAGCCGGTCAATCGAATCATCGCCGGCTTAACCGAGGGCGCCGAGCAGGTGGCCAGCGCTTCCGGGCAGGTCTCGGCGGCCTCGCAGTCGCTGGCCGA
>JAFGGE010000250.1 GCA_016930745.1 Sedimentisphaerales bacterium | reverse complement strand
TTTCTTGGTGAATTCGATCACGTCGGCGCTGAGGCGATTGGCCGCCAGCGTGAAGCTGTTGCGGGTGCGGGTGCTGTCCTCGAAGAACATATTGACCACGACCTTGCCGCGCAGGGCAGGGGCTTTTTTAATGCTGCGGGTGCTGATCTGTTCGAATCCGTGGGCGGTGTCAAGAATATGCTCGATCTCCTGTCGGCTCAGATCACGAAGCCCTAACAGGTGTTTGCGATGCCATTGAAACTTGTCGGTCCTTCGTCTCGCCACGTTATTCCACTACGACCTGCTCCGTCTCATCCGTGTCCCATAGCTGCACAAGTACAGACTTGCCTTCCGGCACATCCACCCTGAGGCCCGCATAATCGGCCTGGATCGGCAGTTCATGTTGCCCTCGATCGATCAGCACCGCCAGCCGGATCGCCTGGGGCCGCCCCAGGTCGATCAGGGCGTCCATGGCCGAACGGACGCTTCGGCCGGTGTACAGCACATCGTCGACCAGCAGGACCATTTTTCCGTTGACGTCGAAATCGATCTCCGTGCTTCGCACGGTCGGCGGCTGCTTGCCCTGCGGATCGTTCAGGTCATCTCGGTATAGGGTGATATCCAGCGTCCCGCAGGGAATCGCCCGGTCCAGTTCGGCCGTCAGCATCTCGGCCAGACGCTGGGCCAGCACCTCGCCCCGGCTGCGTATCCCGATCACGACCAATTCCTCCGTCTGGGCCCATTGGCCGGCGACGGTCCGGGCGATCTGTCCCAGCTTCTCTTCGATCTGTTTTGCGTTCAGAATTACTTCCATTGGTCAGTCCTTTTCGGCCTTCAAAAGTATACTATACCATCGGTCCTGCTTCAAAGCAACGGTCAAGCCATTTTTCCCTTTCTAGCCCAAAGATTCAAAGGTCCCAATACGGACAGTGGCTATGGAAAGAACAATCCGGTACAATGCAGGGTCAAGCCAGGGACTCTGCGAGAATGGGCGGGATGTCCAGGATGGGTATCCCTGTGGCTGGGAATCAAACCGAGGAGACACAGAGTGACATGTAATGTGCGAATTGTCAGCACCTATCCGCCGCGTCGGTGCGGGATCGGGACGTTCAGCCGCGATCTGGCCAATGCCCTGGAGAATTTTACCGGCGAGGTCGGCCATATCCGCGTCGCGGCCATCGATAACCATCACGGTCCGTATCATATCCCCGTCGATCTGGTCGTCCGCCAGTACGAGCCGGCTTCCTGGCAGTATGCGATCCGCGATATTCTCGCCCGGGCGCGGGAGGGGACCCATCCGACGGTGGTATTGCTTCAGCATGAGTACGGCCTGGATCCCGATGAGGACGGCCAGGATTGCCGGGGGCATAACTTCGTCCGGATGGCCCAGGCCTTCCAGGATAAGGGAATCACGACTCTGGTGTATTTACATACGGTGCTTGAGCAGCCCGATCCTCATCAGCGACAGACGATTATCGATCTGGCCCGATACAGCGACGGCCTGATTGTGACCACCGAATGCGCTATCGACATCCTCGAATCCGATCTGTACGGGATTGAGCATGGCAAGCTCAAGCATATTGATCACGGCATCCGGATGAGTCAGCCCTCCCAGTATGACCGGCTGGCGATCAAGACCGAATTGGGGCTTAAGGATACCTTTTTGACCACTACTCTGGGCCTGCTGTCGCCGGGCAAAGGGGTGCCGTACGGCATTCGAGGTTATGGCAAGTTTATCCATGAATCATTGACGGAACAACAACGGCGTCAGTGTCTTTATCTGATCGCCGGACAATGCCATCCGGAGTTTGTCAGGGCCGACGGGGGGCAACCCTATCGTCGCTTCATGGCGGAAATGGAAACGGCCCTGGAGCAGGCCGATGTGCGCTGGCGTCGGGTGACAGACCTGGTCAATGCCGATATCGACGAAAACGACATTGTATTTCTGGATACGTTTCTGGATGAGGCGTCGTTGCTCAAACTGTATTCGGCGACCAATGTGATGGTGCTGCCTTATCTGAATATGCAGCAGATGTCCAGCGGCATTCTTGCCGATACGGTGGGCTGCGGCCGGGCCGCCATCGCCACGAAGTTCCGCTATGCCTGCGAGCTGATCCATTCGAATAAAAGCTGTCCTCCCGGCCTGGTCATCGGCCGATTCGCGCGCGGCATCCTGGTCGATCCGGGCGAACCGTCGGTCGAGCAGATCGCGCAAGCCCTGGATTATCTGGCCTTTAACAATTTCAAGCGCCTTACGATGGAAAAACAGGCTCACCAGAGGGGGCATCAGATGCGATGGGACAACAGCGCCTGGGCCCTGATCCAGCATGTGCAGTTTATCATGGACGAAAAGGAGATCGTGACCGGCCGCGGGATAGAATTCCAACGGGAAAAAGAATCCCGCTTCGAGCGAAAGAGCAAACGGACTATTATTTAATCGGCGCCACTTTGTTGATACGTTACAGGCTTACCCGTGAGTCTATCATCCGCGGCACAAGGATGCAATGCCGGGATTCATCCTTTGGGTTCCTCAGAAAAAGGATCGTAACAAAAGGTTTTATGGGACGGTCATCTGCCGGACGGAAAATATTCTATACGGATCGGATTTTTCTCCGGCCCGTTCTTGAATTGTTAATTATGCTTTCATTGGATAGCCATATCGGGACGGTGCGCCCGATACACAGTCCATGATAAGAGAAGGACGAAAGAAACGAATGCGGGTACGCGTCGAAGACAAACGAGTGATTCAGTATCTGGCCCTGGTAGGGGCGGTTTCGGGTATTTGTATTGCTCTGTTGGCCGTTTTCACCGAGCGGGCCAACGCTCTGGTCCAATTGGAGCAGGAGCGTCAATACGTCAAGGAGCATACTCCGCTGCTGGCCCTGAACGATACGGAAGTCAAGGCAGGCAGCAAACAGGTATCCAGCGACATTCTGAACGCCACCAAAGTCGAGATCATAGAACGCCAGGTGCGGGTCTATGAGTTGGAGCAGGGATTCTGGGCGCGACTGCCTTTGTGGGGTTTAATGGCCATCTCTATCGGAGCCGTCGGAATCGGCGGCACGCTGGGATATGTATTGTTTTGGAGCGTGTGCTGGATTCTTACCCTGATCGCGTTCATGCTGATTCGAAGTCTCTACGGTCTGTTTCGTAAAATCGCTCCCCAGCGTGTCGATGCCGGTGGCGTGCTTGCCCAGGTCACCGGCGGGCCTCATTGCCGCCAGAAACGCCTGCTGCCTTCGGTGATTAAATGGTCTATTTTTGCCGTTGCCGCTATGATTCTGATCATCCTTCTGCTGCGGCAGAACCTGATTCCCCTGCCCGCCTGGCTCCATATTGGGTGAATACGGGCTATCGTTGCCGCTTGAAAACGGCAACCACATCCCGCGTCTCGCCATAAGCCTGGTTTGTGTCGAAAGCCGTCACCAGCTCCCACCCGTCCCGACCGAGGTTGTTCATGTAGGCCTCAAACGCATCAGCATCCAATTTTGCCCCCAAAAAACCGGTCGTTTCCAGTTTTAAGACCTTATATTCCCATATCATGCGCAGCTCTCCTTTTCGGATCTGTGTAAAATTTGGATTGATTCTATTGGTTTTGCATTCTACACTGGAATCCCGGTTTCGAACAGACTTTTCAGAGGAGACGGAATTATGAACAAAGGACGACAGATTGTGCTGTGCTTGCTGCTTGTCGGATTTACTCTTTGCGCCGTTACAGGATGCAGCTCCTGGGGACTCAAAAAGCCCCGATTGCTGGTGGAATTGCCCGACTACTGCAACACGCCGGATGCGATGGCCCTGCTTCCGGACGGGGGTTTTCTGCTGGCGGCCCCGAACTATAACGTACCTTCGGTTCCCGCCGAGATCCTGAAGGTTTCGGCGTACAATCAGGTGACTCGCTTTTTCACCCCTCCCGTCCATCCCGACACCGGCAGGGCCGGTCCCATGGGGATCTGCCTGGCCCCATCGGGGGATGTGTATTACGCCGACAATCAGTTCGGAGAAAACAGCCATGAAAAATCCCGCGTCATGCGGATCGAGATCCAGGACGGCAAGCCCGTTCGAGCCCATGTCGTGGCGTCCGGCCTGAATGTCGCCAATGCCGTCGTCGTGCGAGACGGCTGGCTGTACGTCAGCGATTCGGTTATGGTGCCTGGCTCCAAACCGTTGAAAAGCGGAATCCTGCGATTCAGGGTGGGCGAGGAAGGGATTGGACTGAAAAGTCCCGTTTGGACGGATCCGCATGTCATCGCCGCGATCGAATCCAAAAACACCGATATCGGATACGGCGCGGACGGTTTGTGTTTCGATCCGGCCGGCCATCTGTACATCGGCAATTTCGCCGACGGTACGATTCATAAGCTCCGGTTCGACGCCGGGGGCAAGGTCGTTTCCAATACCGTCTGGGTGAACAACCCCAGGATGAAATGCGCCGACGGCCTCTTTTATGACAAGGGCACAAACGCCATCTATGTCGCGGACATGATTCAGAACGCGATTCAGGTCGTTACCCTGGACGGCAAGGTCAGGACGCTGGCTAAAAACGGCGATACGGACGGGACGGATGGATTGCTGGATCAGCCCTGCGAAGCGATTGTGCGCGGCAGGGAAGTGATCGTCTCGAATATGGACTGGCCGTTTCCCGGCATCGCCAATACCGCCTTTGACAAACCCTATACGCTGTCTGTGATCCCGTTAGAGTAAAATCCTTTATTCGGGAGGTTGTTGAAATGAAACACAACAGGATGCTTCGGCGCGACTTTATGAAGACAGCCGGTGTGTTGGCGGCCGTGACATCGTCCGGTCTTGCCCCCGGCCTGTTTGCCGCCGGGTCCGGAGAAAAAAGCGGACCGAAAATCGGCTGCACAAGCTGGTGCTTTCACAGCTTTGCCGCCGGAACAAATCCCGAAGAGGCCGTCGAACTCATCGGGCAGATCGGTTTTGACGGCGTCGAGCTGATTGTGTTGGGGCGTGACGATTTTACAAACTATTGGACGGAGTCGACCATTGGCCGAATCCGCAAGCAGTTGGATCGATGGAAAATGCAGGTTTCGCAATTCGTCCTTTTCCAGCCGGTCGTGGAAGGCCTGTCCAGCCTCAATCCGGACGAACGGAAAAGAAATCTGGATTTTTTCGAGACCGGCTGCAAAATCGGCAAAAAATTCAACGCCCCCATCGTCAATATCGTCGCTCCCTGGCCTCGCGAACTGGGCCAGAGCCAGGGCTATATCCCGCGGTATTATGAAATGCCCAATCCGCAGGCCGGCCAGAAGTTCCACATCAATATGACCGCCGATTTCGACTGGGACCGGATCTGGGCCCAGTACGTCGAGACGACCAGGGCCTGCCTAGAGCGGGCCAAAGCCCAGAGCATGAAGATGAGCATCGAGCACCACACCCATACTCTCATCCCGGACACGACCGCCTTTCTGCGGTTGTGGGATGCGATCCGCGATCCGGCCCTGGGGCTGAACCTGGATGTCGGCTGGACCCTGCTGCAGCGGGAATACCCCCCTGTCGCCGTGCATAAAGCCGGGCCGCGGCTGATGAATCTGCACATGCGGGATATCGACGGGACGATGCGGCAGTTTGTGCATATCGGTCATGGCGTGATGGACTTCAAAGCGATCTGCGATGCGCTGAAGAAGATTCGATTTGACGGATTTGTATCCATTGAGCAGGATAAATACCCCGGCGATATGGAAGAGACCTGCAGACGCTACCTGGCCATGATGAGGGAATATCTGGCCTGAGGAGGGGGACGATTCAGGTTGGTTTATAACAAACCGAGGTCCTCCAATAAGACACAAAGATGATCCGGCCCCGTGAATTGCACAGCCTGCATCCCGGCGGCCTTTGCCCCGGACACATTGATGGAAAGATCGTCTATATAGAGGCACTTTTCCAAAGGAGTACCGACATTTCGGCTTGCCTGGAGGTAGATCTGTTTGTCAGGTTTCATAACTCCTACCTGAAAACTGAGAGTGGGTTGGGAAAAGACAGACAGAAACGGGAAGTTGCAGGAAAGATAACTCCAGTGCAGGGGATCGGTATCCGACAGCAGACCCAGCCGGATGCGGTCTTGCAGCCGATATACGATCTCTTCCATCCCTTCCATCGGGCGAAAGATACCGCACCAGAGCCGGGCGAACTCCTCATATCCTATGGAAAGGCCGTACTTTTTGCACAAGGCGGCATGAAACTCCTCCGGCCTGATCTGCCCGGTATTATAGCGGACCATCAGGTTGTCCTTCATGACCTGTTCTGCCACCTGCTCGGGATCCTTATCCGGCCATTGGGCCAGCACGGAATGGCTGAGCCGGCGGATATCCACATCCACTAGCACCCGCCCCAGGTCAAAAATGACCGCTTCTACGGATGATTTGGCGTTCATGCCTGTCGCTTCCTTGGCGTATGGATCAGCAATCCGATCCTATGTACTCTTTGGATTTGTTTTTTTCCAGAAAAAATGTCCTGTGTCCGGCCGGCAAGGGCGGGAAAAATTTCTGTGACCAGTGGATGGAACAATCAAGAGAGGGTACAGTATGCCGGTAACGGCGGCATGACCTGTGTTATGAAGGATTGATGGAGATCGGTATGTGGCAGGAGTTCGGGCTGGTGTTTGTGCCGATGTTTGTGGCGGTGGACCCCATCGGCATCCTTCCGCTTTTTCTGAGTCTGACCGAGGGCATGGAACCCGCGATGCGCAAGCGAATCGTCCGGCACTCGGTGCTGGCGGCCATGGCCGTTGCTGTGGTCTTTGTCTTTCTCGGACGCGGTTTGTTTCACCTGCTGGGCATCACCATGTACGATTTCATGGTCGCCGGGGGCGCCCTTCTGTTTATCATCGCCACGCTGGATCTGATCAGCGGCATCAAGATCGCCCGGCGGATCGAGGCGATCAGCGTGGTTCCGCTGGGCATCCCGCTGATTGCCGGCCCGGCCGTGCTGACGACCGGCCTGATGCTCGTGGGCGTGCACGGATACGGCATTACCCTGGCGGCGATAGCGGTCAATATCGCCATTGCCGGGGCGGTGCTGCTCAGCGCCGATTTCTGGCGTCGGATACTGGGCAATGCCGGCTCCCAGGCCGTCTCGAAGGTGGCCAGTCTGCTCCTTGCCGCGATCGCCGTGATGATGCTGCGAAAGGGCATATACGGGATTTTCCCCGGCCTGTCCGGCTGATCCGCCGGATTTCACCTTACAGTATAGGTTTCGACCAAAAATATGACATTTTTTGAATTCCCCCTGTTGAAAAGAAACTCACAGGTTTGAAAAGATCATGCCTTCCAGGTATAATCCAGTCGGTTGGAATAATCCACGGATGGAACCTTTGTGAGGATGGCGGCAAGTCATGGCAGATAAAGGATTTACGCATCTCCATTTGCATACGCAGTATTCGCTGCTCGACGGGGCGATCGCGCTGGGCAAGCTGTTCGGCCGCTGTCGGGAGCTGGGCATGGATTCGGTGGCGATCACCGATCACGGCAACCTGTTCGGCGCGGTGGACTTTTACACGCGGGCCCAGGCGGCCCAGATCAAGCCGATCCTGGGGATCGAGGCCTATATCGCCCCCCACAGCCGCTTCGACAAGGCCGGCGGCGGGGGGGTCAAGGAACACGCCTATCACCTGATCCTGCTGGCCGAGAACCGGGCGGGGTATCGCAACCTGATGAAGCTCAGCAGCATCGGCTTTACCGAGGGCTTTTACTATCGCCCGCGGATCGATAAACAGGTGCTGGCCGAGTTGAGCGAGGGGATCATCTGCACAACCGCCTGTGTCGCCGGCGAGGTGCCCGCCGCCCTGGTCCGGGGCGATGAGACCGCCGCCCGTCAGGCGGTGGAAAGCTATCTGAAGATCTTCGGCGAGGACCGCTTTTTCATCGAGGTCCAGCACCACGAAAAGCCCGAGGGAGACGATTTGCCCGATGTGCGGGAGCCGCTGATCGATCTGGCGGCGAAAATGGGTATCGGACTCATCGTGACCAACGACGTCCATTTTTTGAATGCCGACGACTATGAAGCGCATAATGCCCTCTGCTGCATCAGCACAGGCAAGCTCGTCACGGACCAGACGCGGATGGTGTATCCCCCGGATGTGTACCTCAAGAGCCCTGCCGAGATGCGGCAGATGTTTGCCGATATCCCCGAGGCCTGCGATAACACGCTGGCGATCGCCCAGCGATGCAATGTCGAGCTGGACCTGACCAGCCGGCATGCCCCGGTGTATGTCCCGCCGGACAAGAGCACGCCGGAGGCCTATCTGACCCGTCTGGTCAAGCAGGGGGCCAAACAGCGGTATGGCAAGGTTACCCCTCAGATTCAGGAGCGGATCGACCGGGAACTGGAGGTGATCGAGGGCAAGGGTTTTTCCAGCTATTTTCTGATTGTATGGGATTTCTGCAACTTTGCCCGCGAGAACAATATTCCCGTCGGGGCCCGCGGCAGCGCGGTCGGGACGGTTGTGGGGTATTGCCTGGGCATCTGCGATGTCGATCCGATTCAGTATGACCTGCTGTTCGAGCGGTTTATGGATCCGGAGCGAAACGAGATGCCCGATATCGATATCGACATCTGTCAGGATGGGCGGGCGCGGGTGCTGGAATACGTCCGACAGAAATACGGCGAAATCGCTCAGATTATCACATTTGGCACGATGAAAGCCAAAGCGGTGATTCGCGATGTCTGCCGGGTGCTGGATGTGCCGCTGGCCGAAGCGGACCGACTGGCCAAGCTGGTGCCCAATGAGCTGAAGATGACCCTGGACAAGGCTCTGCAGGTCGAGCCGGATCTGAAAAAGGCCTATGAACAGGATGAACGGACACGCAAAGTGATCGATATCGGCCGCAAGCTGGAAGGACTGACGCGGCATGCTTCGGTCCATGCCTGTGGCGTGGTGATCGCCGATGAGCCGTTGACGAATTTTCTGCCGTTGTATAAGGCGCCCGGCTCCGAGGATTTGATCACGCAGTTTGAAGGCCCGACGGTGGAGCGGGTGGGCCTGTTGAAGATGGATTTTCTCGGATTGAGGACCCTGAGCATCATTCAGCGGGCCGTCGATCTGATTAAGACCCTGCATGGAAAACAGATCGATATCGAGCGCATCGATATCACCGATCAAAAGGTCTTTACCGAGATCTTCGGGGCCGGACGGACCAAGGGCGTGTTCCAGTTTGAATCCGGCGGTATGGCGGACCTGCTGATGAAGCTTAAGCCCGACCGCATCGAAGATTTGATTGCCGCCAATGCGCTCTATCGGCCCGGCCCGATGGCCCTGATCCCGGACTTTATCAAGCGCAAGCACGGGGCCCGCTGGGAAGTGCCGCATCCGATCATGCGCGAGGTGTTGGAAGAGACCTTCGGGGTCATGGTCTACCAGGAGCAGGTTATGCGGATCTGCAACCGTCTGGGCAAGATCCCGCTGCGGCAGGCCTATACCCTCATCAAGGCCATCGGAAAGAAAAAAGAGAAGATCATCAAGGCCGAGAAGGCCCGGTTCCTTGCCGGATGCGTCGAGCAGGGGCTCAAGGAGCGCCAGGCCGAGGAGATTTTCGACCTGATCGAAAAGTTCGCCGGGTATGGCTTTAACAAGAGCCATGCCACGCGGTATTCGTTTATCGCCTATCAGACGGCCTGGCTGAAATGCTATTATCCGGTGGAGTTCATGGCGGCTCTGCTGACCTTCGAATCGGGCAGCACCGACAAGGTGGTCGAGTATATCGGCGAATGCAAGGAGATGGGGATTGATGTGCTGCCGCCGGATATCAATGAGAGTTTTACCGATTTTACCGTGGTCTACGATCAGCAGAGCGATCCTACTAAGAACTCAGGCCTGATCCGTTTTGGATTGGGAGCGGTCAAGGGTGTGGGGGAAAAAGCGGTCGATGGCATCGTACAGGCGCGGGAGCGGGTGGGGCGGTTTCACAGTCTGTATCATTTTTGCGAACACGCGGATCTGCGGGTGGCCAACAAGCAGGTGATCGAGGCGCTGATCAAGGCCGGGGCATTCGACCGGATGGGAGGCAGCCGGGCGCAGATGATGGCCGGCGTGGAAAAGGCCATGCAGATCGGCCAGCGGATGCAGGCCGATGCGCAGAGCGGGCAGATGAATCTGTTTGGCGCCGGCGGCTTCGGCGACAGCGAAGCGATGGAGAAGGATTTTGAATCGTTGCCCAAGGTCCAGCCCTGGACCGAGATGCAGATGCTGACCTATGAAAAGGAAGTGCTGGGCATGTTCGTAACCAAGAATCCGCTCAGCAAGCACGCGATGGAGCTGGATGCCTATTCCAATGCCAATACCGCCGAGTTATCGAGTCGGGGACAGGATATGGAGGTGGTCATCGGGGGGATGGTGACCAAGATACGGCAGATCGTCACCCGAAACGGGCGAAACGCCGGCGCCAAGATGGCGGTCTTTGAGCTGCAGGATCTGCAGGGCAAATGCGAGGTGGTCCTGTTCCCGCGCATCCTTGAGCAGTACAGCGACCTGCTGGCGGTCGATAAGATCGTTTTTGCCAGGGGCAAGGTGGATTGCAGCCGGGAGACGCCCAATGTCATTTGCGATGAGCTGATCGCTTTGGAGCAGGCCAGCGAAAAACTGGCCGCCAAAATCTGGGTGCATTTCGATCATCAGGAGGTGACCGAAGACCTCGTCCGGCGTGTCCGGTCCCTGTGCGAGAGCCATCGGGGGAAAAGTCCGCTGCATGTCAGCGTGATAACGCCGCGGGGCTATCGAATTATGGCAGTGGCCGATCCAAAGTTGAGCGTCAAGCCGGATTCGATTTTTTGCGAGAAACTGCGCGGGATTGTCGGACGAAGCCACGTGGAATTGGCACGCCGGTAACAATCCGGCGTTTACAACGCCGCCCCCATCCGGTATCATAGCCGGATTGTCGCCCTGGGAAAGGGTTAATACTTTGAATGGGATGCCTGACAGAGGGGATTTTATTGCCCAGATTATTTGAGATTCTTCGATCCCGATGGCCCGAGGTGTTGATGATCGTTGTGCTCCAGGCGGGATTGCATGTGGTCTTGCCCGATATCATGGATCGACTGAAAGCGACCACGGCGCCGTCGCGGGAGATCCTGCTGCTGGCGGGTGCCGTGGCGATGTTTGTCGTGCTGGAAATGGTGATGTTAGGATTTTTTGCCACGGCGGCGCGCGAGGGAATCCAATCCAGCGATCCGGTTCGCCTGCTGAGCATCGGGCGTTACTTTTTCTGGCGTCTGATCCGCTTCCAGTTGCTGATGGCGATCGTTTCGTTTCCTGTTGTGATGCTGCTTTTTTCTTTACTGAGCGTTTTATTGGGGGTTTCCGATCCGCAAAAAATGCCTGTTTGGATTCCCGGACTGATAACGACTATGGTTATGGCGGCGCTGGCCAAGCCGATGCTTCTTATTCCGGCGGTAATGGT
>JAFGGE010000249.1 GCA_016930745.1 Sedimentisphaerales bacterium | reverse complement strand
TATACGCGTCCTTGTCCATAGCTATATTATCGGACACAGACGTGCTTTTACTTCAAGTATTCAAAACTGCCCGAACGCTTACAGAAAGGCATATTTATGTCTCTTAAGCAATTTAACTCCCTTTCCTTTTTAAGATGTATACTCTTATTATTTGACTTGATCTGAATAGCGAATGACTTGCCTGTGGGAGTTCGACACTCTGTTTTTAGATCCAAACTTGCCAAGTGAACGATGTAATCTACGTTAAAGACATCCTCCTGCCTGGGTACAGGTGATACGAATCCCAATTTGCTTAACGCAGGGATTGCCATATACTCGGAAAGGTTGCCTTGATGCATTCTCCATAGTACAGTCATTTATAAGCCTCCAATCTTTATACATCATAGGAGGTGTCAGTAACTCTTCATTCTCTGCCCGTGTTTACTTTTCGAAAAACGGGAAGAGTTGTTTGAGTTTTTCGGCTGAAGGCCGGCTGCCGTATTCGCATATCTCGAAGGCCTCGGCGCAGCGGACCTTGCCGCCTTTGTCCTGTCCGTATTCTTTGACCAGGTCGCTGCGGTACTGATTGGCGGTCGCGGCAAACCGCTGACGGAAGCTCTCGCGCACCCGCCGGCGGGCGGCCATAAGCTCGTCCTTGTTATTGGGCAGCATGGAGGCGTTGCCGCCGCAGCCGCCCTCGACAAACTGCGAATCGAGCACGGCAAGGGCGTCCAGCTTCTTGTCGATCACCTCGTCGATCGAGACGACGATGTCCGGCTCGAAGGGATTGGGCTTCTGGAAGCGGTCGGAGCAATACAGAAAGACCGGATTCTTCTTCAAAGCCGGCACATCCGGACAGAAGAACGGCACCGTGACCATGTAGGCGGCATCCTGAATGAGCACGCCGGTATAGCGGTGGTCGGGGTGGTAGTCGTTGGTGCGCGGGCCGATCACGATATCAGCGTTCCATTCGCGGATCAGCCGGGTGATCGTCCGGCGGTTCTCCAGCGTCGGCATAATCTCGCCGTCGTGGATGTCCAGCACCTCGGTGGCGATGCCCAGGATTTTGGCGGCTTCTTCGACCTCGGCCTTTCGCCGCTGGGCCAGGGGTCCGCCGGCCGTCTGCCAGTGCCCGATATCGCCGTTGGTCGTCGAGACGAACTTGACATGGTGCCCCTGCGTCGTCCACATCGCCGCCACGCCGCCGGCGCGGATCTCGCAATCGTCCGGATGGGCCCCGAAAACGATGATCCGCAGCTTGCCGTCATCGACATTCTTCGGGGCATCGGCTGTGCGGGCCGGGCTCAAGGCCAGGACCACGACCGCCAACGCAAGCAATGCGACTTGGATGAATGAATTTGATTTGTTCATTTTTCGGCCTCCTTAAACAGGTTCGATATTCCATGGTTTTTGTTGCATTATAACCGCAAAATTGTACTATGTAAAAGCGAAACAGGACTTGTCTTTGTGAAGGCTCAGGGGTAACAGGAATCCAAGAAAAATTCGAAATTCGAATGGCGAAATACAAAGCACATTCGAGTTGTCAATGACCAAAGCCATTGTGTAAAGGATGTTTATGGCCCAGTCCAGTCCGTTTGAAAGTCTGCATACCCAGTTGGGGGCGCATTTCGGCGAATTTGATCAATGGCGTCTGCCGCAGCATTATGGGGATTCGGGCGCGGAAAAGCAGGCTTTGCAGGCCGGCTGTGCGGCGTTTGACCTGAGCAGTTTCGGGCGTATCCAGGTCCGCGGCGCCAGTGCCGAGGAGGCCATCCGAGCGGTGATCGGCAACGGCGCCCTGCCGGAGACCGGCACATGGTCGACGGCCGTATCGGATGTCGGTCAAAACGGCGTCCGCCGCCCGGTCCGAATCGCCTCCACCGAAAAGGGATACCTGATATTGACCTGCCCGGCCGACCGACACATCTTGCGCGAGCGGCTCGAACAGGAAGTCAAACATTCCGGAGGAGGCGTCAAAATCGTCGATCAGACCGAAAAAACGGGGATGCTGGGCATCTATGGACCCAGGACCTACACCGCGATCGATTCAATCCTTCCCTTCGATTTGTCCGAATTGGAACCGGGCTCGGTGACCGAGATGAGCTATCTCATGATCACCGTGACCGTCCTGCGGGGCAGTTGGCTTGCCGGGGACGGCCTGGAGCTGATCTGCCCGGCCTCGGTGGCCCCGATGGCGGCCGGGGCCATTGTCAAGTACCACCAGCGTCAGGGTATCGTCCCGGCGGGGATGCTGTGCCTGCAGGAAGCGATGGCCTGCCTGTAACATCGATCTGCCCGGGGCGACTATACCTGGAGGGGCGGACAGTTTTCCCGACGGACGGGGATATTTTCTGGAAACAGCGGGACGGGTGTGCTATAAGAGGGCGTTTTGCGGCAGCAAGGAAAACCCTTTGGAAGCGAGAAATGTTTGCCATAATCAGTGATATTCATTCGAATCTGGAAGCGTTGACGACGGTCCTGGACGACATAGCCAAGCGGGGCATCAAAACAATTTACTGCCTGGGGGACGTGGTGGGCTATGCCGCCAATCCCAAAGAATGCCTGGACCTGGTGATCGAACGGACCAAAAACTGCGTGCTGGGAAATCATGACTATGCGGTCCTGTACGAGCCGACCAACTTCAATTACGGCGCCGAGCAGGCCAGTTACTGGACGCGGGAGGTCCTGGAACAGGAGCCCGATCCGGAAAAGTCCCGCAAGCGATGGGATTACATCGGGGCCCAGCAGATGCGCTGGACGCTGGAAACCAAACTGGATAATGTCAAGGCGCATCTGGATTTTGTGCATGCTTCCCCCCGGCGTCCGATCAACGAGTATTTATTCCCGGATGATGTATATACAAATTTGACCAAGCTCAATGCCTTGTTCGACCGCACCCCCCATGTGTGTTTTGTGGGACATACGCATCTGCCGGGCGTGTTTCTGGAAGATCCGGACTTTTACACGCCCGAAGAGCTGGGCAATGTGTATCCCATCATCGAGGATGAACGGGCGATCATCAATGTCGGCTCGGTCGGTCAGCCCAGAGACCGGGACAATCGGGCCAGCTATGTGTATATCGAAGGCAACGAAGTGCACTTTGTCCGTCTGGAATACGACTACAAGACAGCGGCGCAGAAGATTTACGATGTGCCCGAACTGGACAATTTTGAAGGCGATCGCCTGGCCGACGGGCGATGACGGATCGGGGCAGCGGGTCCCGGACCACAACGACAACAACAAAAGGCTTTCCCATGAAGTTAACGCTATTCATTACAGTACTGATAACGGCATATCTCGTTTTTTGCGGCGTGTTAATCGTCCAGACCGGTCTGTTCCAGTCCAGGACGGAGCAGGATGACGATTCTCTTGTATCTCTGGCGGCTGCGCCGGCTCGAAATGGAAATACGCCTGCCGAGCAGACCAATGCGTCCAACGTATCCGCGCCTGCGGAGCCGGCCTCGGCGTTTGACCTTTCCGATCTGGTCGGGATCAGCGCCAAGCCCCAGACTGTGACCCTGGGTTCGCTCGATCCGGAAAGCGGTTTCAAATATGAGCTGGTTCTGACAAGCACGGGAGCGGCCGTTTCCCGGGCGACGCTGAGCGAATTTGACGATCGCAATCCCGACGATCCCCGGCCGTTGATCTTGCTGTCGCCTCTGCACAACCGGGAGACCGGCAGGACTCTGGCGGTCAACGGGTTTGAAACGGGACCTCGAAGCTTTCCTCTGGGAAAGCTGGACTGGCAGGTCGGCCCGAAAACAACCGATCCGGACGGGGCGCGGGAAAGCGTTTCGTTTACCGCGATTTTGAATGATTCGGCCGGCAGAAATGCCCTGAAGTTTACCCGGACCTACCGCCTCCAGCGAGACAGCTACAGCCTGGATTGTGACCTGACCGTCGAAAATTTGACGGATCAGCCAATTCGCTCCAAATTCCAGCTCCAGGGACCTGAAGGGATAGGACGGGAAGGGACCGGCCGCGATACAAGGGATATTGTCGCGGCCTTTCTTCGAAGCGACGGCACGGTCGAATCGACGCGCAAAGACCAGGCCAAACTGGAAAAAGCCGCAAAGAGGGGGATCGCCGAGGATCTCAAGCTGGGCGTAAAATATCCGGATGCGCATTTCCTCTGGGCGGCGGTGACCAATAAGTATTTCACGGCGATCGTCCGACCGGTTCCCCGGGGGGAGGAACTCTATGCACAAGAAATCCAGTTGGGTCCGGCCCAGTTTGTGAATCCGCGTCCCGAAAGCCAAGGGGAGGAAAACATCAGCTTTACGCTCTCGAGCCAGCCGTTCGAGCTGTCCCCGGCAGGAGCCGATCAGGCGTCCGCCTCGTTTGCCGTCCAGTTATACCTGGGTTCCAAGGACAAGGGAATCTTCGACAAGAACGAGCTGTATGACAGGCTGGGATACCTGCACACCATTAATTTCATGGGGTGCTGCTGTCCCCAGTCGCTCATCCGTCCTCTGGCGTTTGCGATTATGAGCCTGATGAAATGGATGTATACGATGATGGGCCCGCTGGGCAACTACGGCGTCGTGATTATGATTCTGGTTCTGCTGGTGCGGCTGTTGCTGCACCCGATCACGAAAAAGAGCCAGGTCAACATGATGGCCATGCAGAAGATCAACAGCCACCCGCGGATGGAGGAGATCAAGAAGAAGTA
This sequence comes from Sedimentisphaerales bacterium, assembly GCA_016930745.1. Classification (GTDB taxonomy): domain Bacteria; phylum Planctomycetota; class Phycisphaerae; order Sedimentisphaerales; family Anaerohalosphaeraceae; genus JAFGGE01. The sequence goes on along the minus strand of JAFGGE010000249.1, from coordinate 1 downwards.
C
>JAFGGE010000248.1 GCA_016930745.1 Sedimentisphaerales bacterium | reverse complement strand
GCTTCGAGAATGATCGTAAATTCAATGACGCTGCGAATAAACTTATCAATCCGAAAACTGGCCGGAAGGCTAAAGACTGTTTTGCCGATATCGGAACGAACGTCGGATAACTTGGATTTGCGCGACAGGATCACAAAGGAACCAAAGGTCATATACCCTACGCCGCCAAGTTGAATCAGGAACAGAATGATCAATTGGCCCGGGAAGGTATAATTGTCCGCGACACTAACGGTAGCCAGGCCGGTAGTGGACACCGCCGAAGTAGCGATAAACAGATTATCCAGGGCTTTAACGCCCTGTCCTTTTTGTAGGACGGGTATACACAACAACAGCCAGCCGATTACAATGTAAGACAAATACCCCAGAAAAACTACCTGTGCGGGATGGGTATGGCGAAGAAGATGAATCCCATGAATGGCAGCTTGTCTGATTTTCTTGAATAATCTTTCCTGCATTCCCAAGATCGATTTCCAGAAATAGCGTTTCTGTAACAGTTTGGTTTGATCAAGGATCTCAGAAATTCGCCATGCCCGCCAGGCCGCCGGTGCCGGCGCGAGCCTTGAACATCCCGCACCAGTCAAAATCATAGGTCACCGGCCAGTGGGCATCCTGTTCGGTCGGGTGCGGCGCCCCGAAGCGGCACTCGCCGATATGATCCCCTATCCGCCCCCGGACATTGTTTTCCGGCGTGGGAAATCCGTTCTTGAGGCTCTGCCAATACAGACATTTTTCGCAATGCCCGTGTGCCTCGGTCTTGATTTGTTTTTTCAGATGCGGCAGTTCATGGACTTCATATACGACATCCGAATACTCTTCCGCCATCGTGCTCTCCTTGCCAAGCGTTGTCCGTCGATTGCCATTGCGCCTTCGCTGCCGATCATGCGGCATTCCTTACGCAGTATACTCCAATCGTATCCGAAGATGCAATAGAGAACTTGATGCGTCTTTGTGCCGGACTTGTTATAATGGCGTCCGAAAACAAGGCGAAAGGATGGTCTATATGAATCGACGGGATTTCCTTAAAAGCATCGCCGTGGGGACCGCCGCCGCGGCTTTCGAATCGGTTTCCTGCTTTGCCGCACGGCAACAACAACCCAATTTTATCTTCTTCATTACCGACGACATCTCTGTCGATGACCTGGGCTGCTACGGGAATAACAAGATCAAGACCCCGCATCTGGACAGGATGGCTTCCGAAGGCGTCGTATTCGACAATGCGTATCTGTCCATCAGCAGTTGCAGTCCCAGTCGATGCAGCATCATCACCGGCCGCTATCCGCATAATACCGGAGCTCCGGAACTGCATACTACGCTGCCGACGAATCAATATACGTTCCCGCAAGCCTTTCGCCAGGCGGGTTACTATACGGTCCTGTCCGGCAAAAACCACATGGGAGACGTCAAACGAGCCTTCGATCAGATTTTGCCGGGCAAAGGTCCCGGCAGCGAAGGCCAGTGGGTGGAGCTTCTCCAAAATCGGCCCAAGGACAAGCCCTTCTTTTTCTGGTTCGCCTCCACCGATGCCCATAGGAACTGGCAATTCGACGACCAGGCCCCCCGATACGAATCCTCGCAAGTGCAGGTTCCCCCCTTCCTGTTCGACGGTCCAAAGACACGACAGGACCTGACGGGTTATTACCATGAAATCAGCCGCACCGATACGTATGCCGGGCTGCTGCGAGCCGAACTCGAGCGTCAGGGCATCGCAGAAAACACCTATTTTGTCTACTGCAGCGACAATGGCCGTCCCTTCCCTCGCTGCAAGACTCGTCTGTACGACAGCGGCATAAAAACGCCTCTTATTGTCTGGGCTCCGGGACATCTGAAACCAGCCCGAACCGATTCCCTGGTCAGCGCCGTCGATTTTTCCGCTACGTTTCTGGACCTGGCCGGTCTGCCTAAAAACAAAACGATTCAGGGAGTCAGTTTTGCGTCCGTGCTGCGTAATCCCAAGGCCGTCGTGCGGGATGTTGTATTTGCCGAGCACAACTGGCATGTATTTCAAGCCCATGAACGGATGGTCCGCTTTAAGAACTGGCTTTACATCCGCAATGCCTGGCCCGAACGGCAGAATCTCTGTGTGGAGTCGGCGTCCCAGTTTCCTGCCGGAGAGGAATTGTGGAGGGCCGAAGACGAAGGGAAATTACAATCCCACCAGAGAGATGTCTTTCTGCAGCCCCGCCCCTCCGAGGAATTGTATGACGTCGTCCGGGATCCGGATCAACTGCATAATCTGGCCGATTCGGAAAAGTATAACCAGATATTGCAAACCATGCGGGCGATCCTTCATCGATGGATCGAGGAAACCGGCGATACCGTGCCCGCGGATCCGACCAACGACCGTCAAAACGCACAGGGGAAAGAATATGACAATCACAGGCGCGGAACGTTTCCCGGCGCCGAACGCAATGCCATGCAGATTACCAATCCAGGACCCATATGGACAATCCTATTGGATCAATAAAATACTCAGGGGGATGGCGACAAAGTTATACCCGCCGTGCAGAACCATCGCCGCTACAAAATGCGGGAACGCCGCCGACAGGTCTGCCATCTTTCCATCGGCAAGCTGCTTGCGCCACACCCGGACCAGCCCCAGTGAAGCGATCACCGAAGCGGTAATATGCATAGTGGTAGGCACCGTCCAGCGAAACCAGAGAAAAAAAGTCCACGACCGCACATCCTCGGGCCCGACATAGACGAAAGTATACAGCACATTTTCAATTGACGCAAAGACCAGCGCTGCAATCACGGCCGAGGTGATAAACTGCCATGGGGCAACAATACGGTATGGCTGCCGTTCCAGCACGTAGACCATTCCCGACTGCTTCAATAGCTCTTCGATAATCGGCGCAAACAGGACCGCGTATCCCAGACCGTATATGCTATACCGCCCGTTGAGAAACGCCCCCACCACTGCAAACGGCCCGCTCAACAGCGCCGCCAGCAGCAGAAATGCCAGATTTCCCCCGCGTGAACACTGCTCTCTTTTGCGGGCAATCCACTCGGCCAGGTTGGCCTCCGCGTCCGGCCCGGCGACCGCCGGCTCACTGTATACCGAGTCGCGGACGGTCTCCATTTCTCCCTGCCGTCCGTCCAGAGGTTTTATACGCTGTTCCGCCGGATCGGCCTTAAAACTGTCCCCATGCAGTGCCGGTTCAAACTCGGTCGAAAATCGTTTGCGTTCTTTCATGCCGTCTTAAAAGCCGTCCCATATGCGATGACTTCGACGCCTCCGGGCTTGTTCTTTTCCTGTCCGCTGATGCAGGTGGTCTCATAGCGCACATTCCAGATGATCTTCGCCCCCGCCTGTGCCGCCTGCTCCATCATCCGCAGCATGGCTTCGCGCCGGGCCCGCTCCATCAGGGACCGGTAGCTCTTCATCTCCCCGCCGAACAGGTTGCGCAGGCCAGCGGCAAAGACCTTGAAATAATCCGTCGCGATGACAGCCGAGCCGGTGACTAAAAAGGCCTGTTGAATGTTCAAACCTGGCGGTATCCGCTTCAGGTTGCAGGCAACGATTCCTTTATATTGTTCTTCCCTTGCCGCCAGATTTCGTAAGTGACTGTTTTCTATGGACTTACCCACGATCAAGCCGACCATGACCAGACCCAGGCTCATCCCCAAAACTGCCAGACCTTCCATAACGCCCTCCTACATCTGGCCCGAAGCCTGCGCCGGCTGGTCTTCCACGATCACGCCCGTACCGTAGCAGTACAGTTCCGCCGCCCCGGACGTGATCGAACTGGTGGCAAAACGCACGTTCACCACCGCGTTGCATCCCAGCTCCTGGGCCTGGGCCAACATCCGGCTCATCGCCTCGCGACGCGATTCCACCAGCAGCTCGGTATACCCTTTCAATTCCCCGCCGATGATGTTTTTCAGGCTGGCCCCGATGTCCTTGCCGATATGCTTGGCCCGGACGGTGTTGCCCTGGACCAGCCCCTTGATCGAGGTGATCCGTTTGCCGGGGATGTATTCGGTGTTTACGACGATCAACGTGATGCCTCCTAATCATAGGCCTAAAGGATGGTTCCGGCGGCCCCACACAGGCCGTCCTGCTATCTATATAGTATATCGTCGCTTGAAAGCGTTACAATTATTTTCATTCCTCCGGAAGGATGTTTCCTTGCCCCGTGGTTGCGTTTATAGCCTTCATGTCTTATAATGATTCGCGTAATACGCCGAAAAAAATGGTTCATTCGAATAGCGACATCGCAAGGATTATGGCATGAAAAAGCAAATGGTGTTTATATTCGTATTGTGTCTGTCCGCCGTCGCCCTGGGCGATCATTTTGTTCCCTTCGTGATCCCCGCCGAACCGGCGGCCGATTCGGCGATCCGTTTTTCGTCGGCGCCGATTGTCGATGACGACGATCGGATCGTGGTGCGCAACGGCCACTTCTACCGGGGCCAGGAACCGATCCGGTTCTGGGGCGTGAATTTTTCCTTTTCGGCCAACTTCCCGGACAAAAAAGATGCCCCGATCCTCGCTCGGCGGCTGGCGATGGCGGGCATTAACTCCATACGCTGCCATCATATGGATACCAGCCGTTGGCCTCGAGGGCTGTGGGATCCTCAAAAGCCTAATGAAATCCACCCAGAGGCCCTGGATCGGCTCGATTTCTTTATCCATGAGCTGGCTAAGGCGGGAATTTATATCGATCTCAATCTGCATGTAGGACATCCGCACAGCCAGTTTCTCGATATCCCCGATTCCGGGCAGACGTATGATAAGATCGCCAATCTTTTCACGCCGGGGCTGATCGAGGCCCAAAAAGAATTTGCCCGCAAAATGCTCACCCACTTTAATCCCTATCGTAAAATGAAATATGCCGACGATCCGGCCATAGCGATTGTCGAGATCACCAACGAAAACAGTTTTTTTATGTGGTCTTCGGAGGAATCGATTCGTTCGCTGCCGCCCTATTACGCCGATCTGCTGCAGCAGCAATTCAACGCCTGGTTAAAAAAGAAATACAATACATCACAAGCTCTTTCTTCGGCATGGAACAAAGAGGCCCAGCCGCTGGGACAAACCCTCTTAAAGAATGGGATATTCTCTCAATTCACAAACAGCGGCGTCCCGGCCCACTGGAATACGGAACAACATGGCGAGTGCAAGGCCTATACGACCAAAGCCGACCACAACAACCGCCCATGCATAAAAATCGACATCGAAAAAATCGACGGTACAGAATGGCATATCCAGTTTAACCAGAATGGTTTATCCCTGAAGCAGGGACAATACTACACCGTCTCCTTCCAGGCTGTCGCACCGGTTTCCAGGAAGATCCACTGCAATGCTACGATGGCTCATGAGCCCTGGTCCAACATGGGTCTCTCTCGATCCATCACTGTAACACCCGCATGGCAGGAATTCCGGCTGGGTTTTACGGCAAACGCCTCGGATGACAACGCGCGCCTCAGCTTTGTCCTAGGCGGCGATGAAACGGACGTCTTTTTGGCCGAGGTTCGCTTGCAGCCCGGCGGCCAGGTGGGTCTGGAGAAAAACGAATCTCTCGAGCAATCCAATATCGCCCTTTTCGGCGACAAGGAAGTCCAGGCCCGCAAACTGGATCGTTTGATCTTTTTTGCCGAGACGGAAAAGGCCTTCTTTGACGGGATGAAATCGCATATTCAAACGGTCCTCGGTTCCCCATCGCTGGTTACCGGCACGATCGTTTTCGGTCCGCTGGGGCTTTACGGTCAAAGCGACATGGACTTTATCGACGCCCACGCCTATTGGCAGCATCCTCGATTTCCCAACCGACCCTGGGACCAGAACGACTGGCTCATCGAGCAAAAATCCATGATCGACAATCCCGAAGAAGCCACCCTGTTTCGTCTGGCCTGCGAACGGCTGGCCGGGAAACCCTTTACCGTAACCGAATACAACCATCCTGCTCCTCTGGACTCCCAGGCCGAATGCGTTCCCCTGATCTCTTCTTTTGCGGCGGCACAGGACTGGGACGGCGTCTGGCTCTATTCCTATGCGCACGGAAACGATGCGTGGGGCACAGAACAGTTCAACAACTTTTTTGATATCCACGCCAACCCCGCCAAATGGGGATTTATCCCGGCCGGGGCGGCGATCTTTCTTAAGCATGGTTTCCATCCGCTTCCCCGGGAAAAGTGGATTCCCCTGGCCGATGAGAATCCCTTATTACATGGAATTGCCGAAGTCCATTTGCAATATGATCGCAATATGTTCCAGGTTATGGGGCGAAAGACGCCTTACCGATGGTATCATATAACGACCGAAAGGGTCGGTCACCTTCTGGATCCTTCCGATACACCGCCGCCATTCAGTCCGCCCTTTAAGAGTTATTTGGACTGGCAGATCAACGACAACAAGAAGGCCGGTTTCAGCGCCCTGGGGCCTGGTGTAATGTTTTGCGCCGGAGATCGTCAGATGGTCGCGCAGGTCAGTCGACAACGCATTCAGATGCAATCCCCCGATTTCGTAGCCGTCGCCCTGACGATTCTGAACGGTAAACAATGGACCGAAGCCGACAAAATCCTACTGACCGTCTGCGGCCGATGTGAAAATGTCGGAATGGGCTTCTCGCAGGACCGCCGCACGATTGGAACGAAATGGGGCGGCCCCCCTGCCCGGATCGAAGCCCCTGTCGGCGCCGTGGAAGTGCCTCCTGCGGAATGGACATGCCATGCGCTCAAGCCGGACGGTTCGCTGGGACCGGTTGTCCCTGTCAAGAATGAAAACAATAAATCGATCGTTTCGATCTCGCCCGAGTTCCAAACGATGTGGTACCTGTTGACGAAATAGATAAACGAAGGAGTTCCTGATCCAATGAATAGAATCCATCGAATCCTGATCGGCGGTCTGACCGTTTCTTTTGCTGCCTGTATGGCATTGGGCGAATCGGTCTACGAATCCGCACGACAGCTTCCCGTCATGCATGAGGTGGATGTGGTCGTGGTCGGAGGAACCAGCGCCGGTGTATCGGCGGCCGTTTCCGCCGCCCAGACCGGGGTCACAGTCCTGCTCGTCGCTCCTCGTTCCTATCTCGGAGAAGATCTGTGCGGTACGTACCGCCTGTGGCTAGAACCCGGTGAAACGCCCACGACGGAACTGGGAAAAACCCTTTTCTCGACGTCCACCGAGGCCCGTCGATATGGACAAGGCATTCCCTTTGTGTACGAGGCGAGTTTGCCTTCCGCCGCCATGCACCCCGATACCTCTGTGCCATCACTCCTTACGGACGGCAAATTCGGCAGCGCTCCATCGCAAAGTGTCCAATATGACGATTCTGCAACAATCACGGCAACGCTTACGGAGAAAACTCCCATTTCAAACGTCCATGTCCTGGTCTACCAGCGCCCGGACGATTTCGAGGTTCAATCGGTGACCATTTCGACCAGTGACAACAAGCAAAACTGGCGGAAAGTCGCCACCGTCGAAAATAAAAAACTTTATAGCGGCGCCTTTGAAACCCTGCCTATCGCTCTGACCGGCTCCATACATAATTCGACCCAATATATCCGATTTGACATCGATAAGACTCCCCACGTGGATCGAATCCTTCTGGCCGAGATTATTATTGAGACACAGAAAGAGGATGAACCGTTGCACCCTTCGGACCCCACGCCCATCATGGTCACTCCGATGCAGATCAAACGCACACTCGATCAGGCTTTGCTGGATGCGGGGGTTGAATTCCTCTTCGGCTGCTACGCCACGGAAGCGCTCCACGACAAAGACGGGCATTTGGCCGGGATTGTGATGACCAACAAATCCGGCAGACAGGCCGTCAAGGCCAAGGTCGTTATCGACGCCACGTGGCGGGCGTCTCTGGCCCGTGTTGCAGGTGTACGATTCAGGGATTACCCGGAGGGCGACTATCGCTTCAAGCGTGTTGTCGTGGGAGGCGAAGTTGTCCGGCGGCTTGGTCTTGCCACACGCACGATTCTGACTTCGATGCAGGATGCCGGCAATCCCACACGAAATTACTTCGCCACCGAGTACACGCTCACCCTGCCCATGACCGATTCTTCCCCCAATGCATTCGCTCTTGCCGAGCAAGTGGCGCGGGACATGACATGGACGCGCGGCCAGGTCGACGCATCCGAGACCCTTTTTCAGATTCCTCCTGATCCCATGGTTTCACGAAAGGTCTATTCCAGTCCATGGCCGGGCGGCGACAAAATCGACCTTGATGCCTTCCGCCCAGCGGCATACGACCGCCTTTATATTGCCGGCCCCTGTGCCGGTATCTCTCGTGAGGCAGCCGAACAACTAGCTCGTCCTTTCAACATGCTTGCCATCGGGGCCCGTATCGGGACTTTTGCCGCTCGACAGGCCATAGAATTGCCGATGCCGCAGGATGTCCGTCTCCAAGGTCTTACCCCAAAAGAGGAATCCCCAATAGATACAGCCGAAACTCTCACCTATGTCAATCTTCGCGGGATTCCCCTGGACACTGTCCCCGCTGAAGCTCGGTCTATCCCTATTCTTGGCGAGTACGATGTCGTCGTTGTCGGAGGCGGCACCGGCGGGGCTCCTGCCGCCATCAGCGCGGCACGACAAGGCGCCAAAACGCTGCTTATCGAATATCTGCATGGCCTCGGAGGCGTCGGGACGATGGGCTTGATAAGCAGCTACTATCATGGCAACCGCGTCGGCTTTACCAGCGAAGTGGATGCCGGAGCAGCCTCCTATGGCGAACACCCCGATAACCAGCCCGGACGATGGAACGTCGAATGGAAGATGGAATGGTATCGTTCCGAGCTGCGCAAGGCCGGGGCCGATGTCTGGCTCGGTTCGCTGGGGGCCGCCGCGGTGATGGAAGGCCGTCGAGTCAAAGGCATCCTTGTGGCGACGGATCACGGACGCGGGGCCATCCTGGCCAAAGTCGTTATCGATTCCACCGGCAATGCTGCTATCGCCGCCGCCGCCGGCGCTCCATGCATGCACATCAGTTCCGAAAACGTCGCCGTTCAGGGGACCGGCCTGCCCCCCCGCGCCCTCGGCGCCGGGTATACCAATACGGACTATACCTTTGTAGACGACGTCGACATTATCGATATATGGCGGGTCTTCGTCATGTCCAGAGCCAAATTCGAATCGGCATACGACCTCGGACAGCTTATCGACACGCGCGAACGACGCCGTATCGTGGGAGATATCACCATCGGGCCGCTGGACATCTGGAATAAACGCACTTACCCCGACACCATCGTCATCGCCCGCAGCAACTTCGACTCGCATGGCTACACCATTCATCCGGTCTTTGCCATCCGTCCCCCCGACCGCGAAAGCATCGATGTCGATGTGCCCTACCGCGCTCTGCTGCCGCAGGGGCTGGACGGAATCATCGTCACAGGATTGGCTGTCAGCGCCCATCGCGACGCCGTACCGGTGATTCGCATGCAGCCCGATATCCAAAATCAGGGGTATGCGATGGGTGTCGCCGCAGCCATGCTCGCCGAGTCGGGCAAGACAACACGTGATCTTGATATCAAGGCCCTTCAGCGTCACCTGGTCGAAAAGGGCAATCTGCCCCCCCGCGTCCTGACGGATATCGATTCGTTTCCCATCCCCGATGCTCGAATAGCGGAAGCCGTCCGGCAAGTCGTACCTAATTATGACAATATCCAGACGGTCCTGGTGGATCCGGATCGGTCCATACCCCTGTTGCGAAAGACCTACAGAAACGCGGCGAATCCCGATCACAAACTGATTTATGCTCATATCCTTGGCATGATGGGCGACGACACAGGATCTGAAAGCCTTGTCAAGGCCGTCGCCGAGTCGGAATGGGATAAAGGCTGGCGGTTTACCGGCATGGGCCAGTTCGGCATGAGCCTCAGCAAGGTGGACAGCCTGATTATCGCCCTGGGCCGTACCCGATCACCGAAAGCTTTGGAACCGATTCTGAATAAGGCAGAACAGCTCGATGCTTCCAGCGAATTTTCGCACCACCGTGCGGTTGCCCTGGCCGCGGAGTCCCTTCGGGATAAACGAGCCGCCCGGGTTCTCCATGACCTGCTAGGCAAACCCGACATGTCCGATCACGCCTACATGGACATCCGCCGGGCCATCGCCAAACAGCCGGCCAGCAGCACCGACAATACCACCCGGGAACGCTCCCTGTCCGAACTCGTGCTCGCTCGCGCCCTCTATCGCTGCGGCGATTACAACGGACGCGGTGAAACGATTCTGAAGGAATACGCCAGGGATCTTCGCGGCTACTATGCCCGTCACGCGGCGGCGGTGCTCACGGAACCCCGATAAATAACATAGGACATCTCTTACATTTCAAAAACAGTTACAATGGAGTTACAAGCCCCTTAGTAACGACAAAAGGCAGACACAACTAAGTCGTTATGCCTGCCTTACTTACGTCACTAGCGGGGACAGGATTCGAACCTGTGACCTCCGGGTTATGAGCCCGACGAGCTACCAGACTGCTCTACCCCGCGATCCATTTTTCTTATCCTACCATAATCGTACATGTTCCGCAACAACGAAAATCAGAGTTTCTCTCGTATCCTGGCGGCAATTTTTTCGGCCTGACCCGAAGAATATTCAAACTTGGGCCAACGCTGGAAAATACCATCGTCGATCTTCCGGGGAATTACATGAAAATGGACATGATCGACAAGTTGCCCTGCCGAACGACCGTTGTTACAGAGCACATTATATCCGTCGGCCTGCATCGCTTCTGCGACCACGCCGGCGATTTTTCCGGTCGCCGCGCTCATGGCGGAAAACACCTCGACGGGACAATTATGCAGTTTTTCATAATGTTGTTTCGGTACGACGAGCGTATGACCGATACTGATCGGACCAATATCCAGAAACGCCAGAACCGCATCATCCTCATAAACCCTATGGCATGAGATGCCGCCTGAAATGATCTTACAGAATATACACTCCTTTTCCCGCATGCGCAACGACCTTGTCCTGTGTTTTCACAGTCGGAAAGGGATTACTCCTTTTTTTTCTTTTTTTTACGGCCTGTTTTTTCTTCCTGTCCCACAAGCTGCAGCAAAACCAACTGGCCGTTATCCCCCAATCGCTTCTTGCTGAGGCGAACGATCCGGGTATATCCGCCGGGTCGATCCAGATAACGGGGGCCAATCTCGCTGAACAACTTGCCAATCACAGAACCGGTTCGAACCATCTGTCCATCCTGCTCCTGCACGATAGCCCGATTGTTCAACAGGGAGATAGCCCGACGGCGGGCGGCCAGATCGCCTTTTTTGGCCAGCGTAATCAGCTTCTCGGCAAAACCCTGCACTTCCTTGGCTTTCGGCAGCGTCGTGGAAATGGTCTCATGCTCAAATAAGGAAGAAACCATATTCCTTCGCAAAGCCAACCGATGGGCGCTGGTGCGACTCAAATTCCGTCCTGCTACTCTATGACGCATAGTACAAATCCTTACTCATCTGGTCTGTCCGCTCTCACCGTGGAATGCCCGTTCGTTTATACCTCGGTCATGCCCAGCGACAATCCCATATCGGCAAGCTTTCTCTGAATTTCCCGTAAACTGGTCTTTCCAAAACTTCGAATTTTCAACAGATCCGCTTCCGTCATTCTAACCAACTGGCCGACCGTTTCGACATGGTGATTCTCCAGGCAGTTTCTGGAACGCACTGTCAAATCCAGAGACTCGATTGGCGTGGCCAGCCTGGCCTGGAGCTCTTCATCCTTATGTACTTCGCGTTCTTCCGTCAAGTCGTCCTGCTCCACCGTGGTCGATCCCACTTCGGTATACTGGACGAAGGGATTGATGTACTTACGCAAAATCTTCCCCGACTCGATCAGCGCCATATCCGGCGTTATCGTTCCATCGGTCCATATTTCCAAAATCAGCTTATCGTAGTTTGTCCGCTGTCCGACACGGGTATCTTCGGTCTTATACCGAACGCGCAATACCGGCGAATAAATAGCGTCCACTTCGATGCGTCCAAGCTCCTGATCGAAACGGTCCTGCTCCTCCAAACGCTCTTCGGCGGTAGAGTAGCCGCGTCCGTTATGAACCTCCATTTCCATCTCAAAGGGCACGTTTTCGGTAAGCGTCGCCAGCACAAGATCTTTATTCACAATGGCCACGGATGCGTCGCACTCGATCATCCCCGCCGTCACAGGGCCCGCCTTGGAGGAAACGACCTTGATCGTCCTGGGCCCATTGTCATCCTGGAGACGGACGACTAATTTTTTGACATTGAGAACGATATCGGTCACGTCCTCGAGCACGCCCTTGATCGTTGTGAATTCATGATCCACGCCCCGAATCTTGATGGACGTCACCGCGCTGCCTTCCAGCGAAGACAAAAGCACGCGACGAAGGCTGTTGCCTATTGTTGTTCCAAAGCCGCGTTCAAACGGCTCTATCGAGAAACGCCCATACCGATCCGTCGAAATATTCCTGTCTTTTTCGATCCGCGTCGGTAGTTCCAGTCCTCTCCACGTTATTCGCATTGACGGCCTCCCATATAGCAGCAAATGTTCTCAGCATCCCTTCTCCGGCCAAAGAGAAGAACCTGCTTTCTGTGACTCGCTACTTTGTTGTTTCTTACCTGGAGCAGAACTCCACCACCAGGTTCTCTTCGATAACCAACTGAACATCGTCCCGCGACGGCATCGATACGACGGTGGCGGCGGGTTTTTCGGCATCCAGCTGCAGCCACCCCTGCACAGTAAAATTCGGATTGGCTTCCAACTGCATCTTGATGCGTTTTCGGCTCCGCTCATTATTCTTAACGGTGATCGTGTCGCCGATTTTGACGGTGATATCGGGAATATCGGCTTTGCGCCCGTTCAGATAGATATGCCCGTGGGCGATCAATTGCCGAGCGGCTTTTCGCGAAGGAGCGAAATTGAGCTTATAAACCACGTTATCCAACCGCCGTTCCAGCAAGCACAACAAGGCTTCCCCTGTATTCCCCTTGCGGCGCGACGCCTCGGTAAAATATCCCATAAACTGCTTTTCTTGCAATCCATAGTATCGTTTGACCTTCTGCTTTTCCCGAAGACGAACCGCATAATCGCTGCCCCGGCCCCGCCGCCAGCCGTGCATTCCCGGCGCCATTTGGCGTTCGTGCTTTTCAATTGCACATTTGGCCGTTTCACAACGTACGCCCTTAAGCATCAGTTTCATGCCTTCGCGGCGACAATGCTTACAGGATGATCCAAGATAACGTGCCATATTGTCCTGTCTTAAAAACTCTTATTATTTTCTTCTGTTCCCAAACTTTTATACGCGTCTGCGTTTCCGCGGACGACAGCCGTTATGCGGAATAGGGGTGACATCTTCAATGGAGGAAATCCGCAACCCTGCCGACTGCATGGCGCTGATGGCCGATTCCCTGCCGGAACCCGGTCCTTTAACCTTGATTTCCACTTCCCGCACACCGTATCGCATGGCGGTCCGCGCACACTTCTCCGCCGCCCGCTGGGCCGCGAAAGGCGTGCTCTTTCGGGACCCCTTAAATCCCACCGTACCGCCGGAATCGCGACACAGGGCGTTTCCGTCCGCGTCGGTAATGGTAATCAGCGTATTGTTAAAAGAGGCCTTAATGTGGGCGACTCCCTTTACGACATTTCTTCGAATTTTTCGTTTAACCGTTCTTGCCATGAGCTGGTTTTACCTTTTTTTTACTTTCCGTCCGCCTTGAAATTACCGTATTTCCTTGACGCCCTTCTTGCCGGCCACGGTCTTTCGCGGACCTTTTCTCGTGCGGGCGTTGCTTTGCGTCTGCTGACCCCGCACCGGCAGGCCGCGCCGATGCCGAATGCCCCGGTAACATGCGATATCGCGAAGGCGGGTGACATTTTGCGAAATTTGCCTTCGCAACTGGCCTTCCACAATATAATCCCGATCGATAATTTGCGCGATACGACTCACTTCGTCCTCGTTGAGCTTGCCGGCCCGCACTTGGGGATCGATCGCGGCTTCTTTTAATATTCGCTCTGATGTATACCGACCGATGCCGTGGATATATGTTAAAGCAATCCTGACCGGCTTGTCATTGGGAACATCAACACCTACAATACGCGGCATAGCGACTCCTGCTCTTTCTCTGTTCGTCTCAAAATCCGGTTATCCCTGTCGCTGTTTGTGGCGAGGATCCGCCGAACAGATCACCCGCACTACGCCCTTGCGACGGATCACCTTGCAATTCTCACATATTCGCTTTACGCTGGTTCGCACTTTCATGATTCTACCGTTTCATCCGCACCACATCGTTCAGTTTCGCAGCACAATTCGTCCCCGCGTCAGATCGTACGGGCTCATTTCCACCGTAACTTTATCGCCGGGCAATATGCGAATAAAATGCATCCGCATTTTCCCCGATACATGCGCCAGAATCTGATGTCCCGATTCCAGCTCCACGCGGAACATCGCATTGGGCAACGCATCCAACACCGTTCCTTCGACTCGTATCGAATCCTTCTTGGGCATACACACCTTCAGCCCTGATCTCTCATTTCGACCGCACAGAGGGCTACGGTACGGTCAGCACCTCGCTGCCGTTCTTTACGACAGCGATGGTATGCTCAAAGTGAGCCGAGCATTTCCGGTCTTTCGTTATTACCGTCCAGCCATCCCGCAAGGTCTGAACGCCGCTTCCGCCGGCGTTGACCATCGGCTCCACCGCCACAATCATGCCTTCCTTAAGAAGAATATCGTTATAGAGCAATTCCCGGCTCACATAATTGGGCAGCTTGGGGTCTTCGTGCATTTCCGTGCCGATTCCATGCCCGACAAAATCCCTGACCACCGAGAAGCCGGCCTCCTGGGCACAGGCCTCCATCGCGCCGGCAATCCGGCTCCATAAAACTCCCGGAGCAATCATCTCCACGGCGATATCCAACAAACGCCGAGTGGTATCCATCAGCTTCCGTCGGTCCGAAGAAACGGATCCGATCCCTACCGTCATTGCCGCATCGCCGCAGTATCCGGCCAGTTTCACGCCGAAATCGACACTGAGAATGTCGCCCGCGTTAAGCACTACTTTGGCCGACGGAATCCCATGGACCACCTGTTCGTTGACCGACGCACATATCGCGCCGGGAAACGGTTTGGCGGCATACGGACTTCGCACTCCCTTAAACAGGGCAAGGGCGCCGGCGGCCTTGGTCATTGCCAACGCCAGATCATCCAGCTCCGCCGTGCTTACGCCCGGCTCCACGACTTCACAAAGTTTTGAAAGAACCTTCGCCACCAGCGATCCGGCTCGGCGGAGTATCTCGATTTCTCTGGGGCTCCTGAGCGTGATCGCCATCTCCGCTCAACCTATCTCTTAATCGCATCCAACTCGTCGAAGATCGCCGATGTCACCTCGTCAATATCCCGATCGGCGTCCACATTGATAATCGAACGGCCCTTGGCTTTATAAAATCCCACGACGGCTTCGGTCTGCTCATGATACGTCTTCAACCGATTCCGCACCACATCCGGCTTGTCATCGTCGCGCTGTACAAGCCGGCCGCAACCCTGATCGCATTGTCCTTCTACTTTGGGCGGAAGATTTTCAATATGATACACTCGTCCGCACTGGGGACAGCTTCTTCGCCCCGTCAGGCGGTTTTCAATGACAGGATCATCCACCAGCAAATTAAGTATGGCGTCGACTTTTTCACCCGCTTCCTGAAGGGCCTTGTCCAGCCCCTCGGCCTGCGGCAGCGTACGGGGAAAGCCGTCCAGCACATACCGGCCGGCGGCTTTTTGGATCGCCCCGATCATCATCCCGATAATCACATCGTCCGGAACCAGGCCCCCGCTGTCCATATAGCTTTGGGCTTTTCTTCCCAGTTCGGTCCCGCCCGCCCGTTCGGCCCGCAGAATATCCCCGCTGGACAAATGCGTCAATGCATATTTGTCCACTATCCGTTTGCACTGGGTGCCTTTTCCGGCCCCGGGAGGTCCACATAAAATCAATCTCAACTGTACGCTCCTCGTATTCGTCCGGAATCGCTGAATCCTTCATAATTCCGCATGATCAGATTCGCTTCGATCCGCTGTACCATATCCAGAGACACGCTGACGACAATCAACAAACCCGTGCCGCCCAGGAACATTGCAATCCGAAAATCCACATCCAAAAGCTGGACGACCAGCGAGGGAACAACCGCGATCAGCGACAAAAACGCCGCTCCGTAAAACGTGATGCGCACCATCACGGTCTCCAGATATTCCGCCGTTCGGTGTCCCGGCCGCAAACCGGGTATAAAACTGCCCGAATCGCGAAGCCGCTTGGCCATGTCCTTCGGCTGAAACTGAACCGTCGTCCAGAAATAGGCAAACAAAAAGATCAACAGCACATACAGCACATTATAGGTGTACGACGTAGACCGGAACGCATTGTCGATCCATCCATAAAACCGGGATCCGCCGATCGCTTCAATCCGGCCGAGCCATTGAATGATAATCGGCGGGAACATCATCAAGCTCGACGCAAAAATGATGGGCATCACGCCGCCGTGATTGACCCGCAACGGCAAATAATGGCGTTGTCCGCCGTACATGCGCCTTCCGCGCATCTGTTTGGCCTGTTGAATCGGGATGCGCCGCTGGCCCTGGGTAATCAATATAGCGCCGGCCACCACAAACACAAACGCCAAAATCAAAACCACAATCGTGCCCGGCCCATACGATCCTTCCGAAGCGCCGACGCGGAATTCGGTTTTATCATATACATCTTTAATCGCCATCGGCATTCGATCCACGATGCCCGCCATGATGATCAGACTGATGCCGTTGCCGATTCCATATTCATCGATCTGCTCCCCAAGCCACATCAGGAACATCGTACCCGCCGTCATCCCGATCATCCCCATGAAGACGGCCCGCCGCTCCATGCCGGCGTATGCTTCATCGCCCATCATCTTCATGAACATCATGGACTGCAAAAGGCACAGCGGAACGGTTAAATAACGGGTGTATTCCTGAATCTTTTTATGTCCGGCCGCGCCTTCTTCCCGGAGTTTGCGAAGGGAAGGAACCACCTCGCCCAGAAGCATCAGGATAATCGAGGCGGAAATATAGGGCATAATGCCCAAACCGAACAGGCTCGACTGATCCATGCGCCCGCCGCTGAACATCTGAAGATACACCGCGACCTGTCCCAGCGGATTGCCTCTTTCCTGCTGGCTGTCGCGGAAAACGGAGCCCGTATCAAATCCCGGGACCGAAATATGGAATCCAATCCGATAAATAAACAGCAGCGCAAACGTAAACAAAACCTTGTTGCGAAGGTCGGGAACGCGAAATATATTGGTAATCCGTCTAAACATGTTCTTGGTCCCTGTCTCGTCCCTGGTTCATCGGGTCCTAGGCCACTACCTTGACCGATCCTCCGCAGCCCGATATTTTCTGTTCGGCGCTCTTGCTGAACTTATGCGCCGCCACATCCAGCTTTTTGGTCAGCTCTCCATCGCCCAGGATTTTCACCCGGCTTTCGACGCTGCCGACCAGCCCGGCCTGAGCCAGTTCCTGGATACTGATCGTCGTACCGTCGCTGAAAAACTTTTCCAACTGAGATACATTGACGATCTCGTATCTTTTAGCGAAGTTAAAATTATTAAAACCGCGTTTTGGCAACCGCCGGAACAACGGCATTTGTCCGCCTTCATACGTAGCGCGAGCGAAAGAACCCGGTCGGCTCCCGGATCCTTTATGCCCGCGTCCGCTTGTCTTGCCGTGGCCTGTTCCTTTGCCACGACCCAGGCGTCTGCACTTTTTGTTGGCACCGGCAATCGCTGTTATTTCGTTGCTCAGCATCTTCGAGTCACCACCTTTTTGCCACTTCTACCTCTACCCCGCGGAGAGATTCGATTGTCTCTTTGTCCCGCAGCCGCAACAGCCCGTCCATGACCGCCTTGACCACATTCTTGGCCG
>JAFGGE010000247.1 GCA_016930745.1 Sedimentisphaerales bacterium | reverse complement strand
TGTTCGCTTTCATGACCGCCGCCGATGTGTCCAAAGCGCAGGGGGGCAAGGCCGTATCCGTCGCGGAAGTCATCGAACAGGCCAAACAAAAAAGCAGGGAAAACAAATGATCAGCATTCGGGGATTGTTTGAGGAAAGGAATACAGGATGGTTACGAAAATATGCATGGGAGCTTTGTTGGGGATGGGTATGGTGATGTCGCTGTCGTGCACGCAGGGAGCGAAGTTTACCGGAGCGAAAAACGAAGTCAAGATCATGACGCTGGATCCGGGTCATTTCCATGCGGCTCTGGTCCAGAAAATCATGTATCCTCAGGTATCTCCGACAGTGCATGTGTATGCGCCGAAGGGATCGGATGTCCAGGACCATCTGAACCGAATCGACGGCTTCAATACGCGACAGGACAATCCGACAAGCTGGGAAGAGGTTGTGTATACCGGCCCGGACTTCCTGGACAGGATGATTTCCGATCGGCCGGGCAATGTGGTCGTGATCAGCGGCAACAACCGGCAAAAGACCGAATATATCAAGGCCTGCGCCGATGCCGGATTCCAACAGTTGGTGGATAAGCCCATGTGCATCGACAGGGCCGGTTTTGCACTGCTCCTGAAGGCCTTCGATTCGGCCGAGGAAAACGGCGTGCTGCTGTACGATATCATGACGGAACGGTCGGAGATTACGACCATCCTGCAAAAGGAACTGATGCATATTCCGTCGGTGTTCGGCGAATTGAAAAAGGGAACGCCGCAGGAACCGGCCGTGGAAAAGGAAAGCGTCCACCACTTTTTCAAAACCGTCGCCGGCAATCCGATCAAGCGTCCCGGCTGGTATTTCGACACGAACCAGCAGGGCGAAGGCATTGTGGATGTAACGACGCATCTGGTGGATCTGGTGGCATGGGAATGTTTCCCGGAGGTTCCGCTGGATTACGCCAAAGACCTCCAGGTCCTGTCCGGCAGGCGATGGCCGACCGTGCTGACCCGGCAGGAATATCAACAGGTAACCCGCCTGGACGATTTTATCGAGTCTCTCAAACCCCAATTGGACCAGAACGGCGCTCTGCCCTGTTACGCCAACGGCCAGATCGATTATACGATCAAAGGCGTTCACGCCCGGATAAAGGTCTTATGGAATTACCAGACGCCCGAAGGAGGCGGGGATACGCATTATTCGATTATGCGCGGGACCCGGTCGAACATCATCATTCGCCAGGGCAAGGAAGAAAATTACCGTCCGGAACTGTTTGTGGAGCCCTTGTCGGAATTTATCATTCCGGTCGCGGTCGCCCTGCCGAAGGCCTTTTTGGACCTGGAGAAGAAATATCCGGGTATCAAGCTGAATCGGAAAGGCACCGGATGGCATATCTCGATCCCGGACCAGTATCGCGTCGGGCATGAAGCCCATTTCGGCCAGGTGACCGAGCGATTCCTGCAGTATCTGATCGACGGCACACTGCCGGATTGGGAAGTTCCGAACATGAAAGCCAAATATTATGTAACAACGACAGCCCTGGAAATGGCCAAAGAGGCGAAATAGTCCTCATAAGGGAATAAACATAATGAATTCGATGATTATGGTTTGGAGGAAACGCATGAAAACGAAAGGGCTTATGGTTGTAACGACCGTGGTCATTATAACGGCAGTAACGGTCTCGGCACAATCCTGTTCGGATAGCAGCGGCTGCACGCAGGTCTGTCCGATGGCGCCGGACTATTCCGGAAAGACGGCTGCGCCTGTGTCGTTCGTCGAAGGCAAGGACAAGATCGACGTGCTTATCGGCGGACAGCACATGACCAGCTATCTGTTTATGGACACCCTGACCAAACCGGTGCTGTATCCGGTCAAGACGCCTTCGGCGGCGGTGCTGAATCGCGGATTTCCTCTGGTAAAGGTGGACGGCGAGACATCGGACCACCCGCATCATCTGGGCATCTTCTTTACCTATGATGAAGTCAATGACTCCGGATTCTGGAACAACACGACCTGGCCACCGCAGATTAAACACATCCAGGTTTCTGAAATGAAAAGCGGCGAAGGCAAGGGCACCCTGGCGACGGTCATGCACTGGATCGATAAAAACAAAAAGCCGATCCTGGAGGAGAAGCGGACCATGGTGTTTCACGCGGGTGAAAATGCCTATGCGATCGACTTTACGATGGACCTGACGGCCAAAACGAAAGTGGAGTTCGGCGACACCAAGGAGGGCATGTTCGCCATCCGCACCGCCGACTGGCTCCGCGAAAAAGGCGGCACGGGAAAATACCTCAGTTCGAATGGAGACACCGGCGCCGGGAAAATCTGGGGAAAACGGGCCGCCTGGGTAACGCTGGAAGCGAAAAAAGAAGATAAAACGGTCGGTATTGCCATCATGAATCACCCCTCCAGCGTCAATTACCCGACGTTCTGGCATGCCCGCGACTACGGCTTATTCAGCGCCAATCCGCTGGGCCAGGAGGCGTTCGAAAAGGGTACCAAAGCTCCCGATCCCCAAAAATTCGGTCTGGAACTGGAACCGGGCGAAACCGCCCATTTCCGTTTTCTTGTCATCGTCTACGATGGAACCAAGACCAAAAAGCAGTTGGATGCCCAGTTCGAGCAATTTGCTCAGCAGAAGTAATCACTCAGTAAGGAAATGCCGGAAATGTGTTCTTCGGGCAGGAGGTTCTCTGGTTTCAGAGGTCAGGACTTCAGGAAGACCTCTATTCCGGTAAAGATGATCTGGGCGGCGATGGCGGTGAGGATTAGTCCGGTTAACCTCATCATCATGTTGAGTCCTTTATGGCCCAAGAATCGACCGATGGGCGCTGCCAGGAACAGGAATGCGGAAATCATCAGTACGGCCAGCAGGATGGCGGCGGCGGCAATCGCCTTTTCCCTGACGTCGCGGATCTCCATGCCCAGCACCAGAATGGTGCCGATCGTGCCCGGTCCGACGATCATAGGGATAGCCAGCGGTACGACGGCGAAGTCCTCGCCTTTGTCCAGGACGACTTCCGAACGTTTGCCGGAGACCATTTGAATGGCGGTCAGAAACAACAGCGTGCCGGCGCCTACCTGAAACGCCGGTACAGTAATGCCGAGCACCCTGAAGATCAGATTGCCGAAGAAATACACAATAAAACAAATGATCAGTATCGCCGTGCTCGTTCGCAGGGCACAGAGTCTCCGCGACCGCTTGTCCATGGCGTCCGAGAGCAACAGAAACATCGACACCGAAAAGAACGGCGAGAGAATGAAGAACACCTTTATGAAAATATCGATAAAAAGAGCCATGCGGGTATTATAGGAAGCGGCATTGAAAAAGCAAGTCCGGCACGACGGCAAAATCGCACCGGCGATGCAAAAAGGAGGGATTGGGCCAAAAAGGAAACATGCCCGGGTGAACGTTTCTCGGACTGCCGCGGCGATTCATCCCGTTCCATCAAAACCCTATCCGGTTCTTTATGTTTCATCGCTGTTCACCGTCGTTCTCCTGGAGCCATGAGTTCCATCCATTATTTTGGTCCCTTGCCGACTTCATACAGTTGCACTTCCCAGAGGGTGGGTCCATTCACAGACTCGAGAATATTCAGTCGGAAAAAGCGGGCCTTGACCGGTTCAAATGCAATGACTTTATCCTGTCCTATCGTTGTTCCGGAATAGATTGTCATCCATTTCTCTTTGCATTGTGCCTGTAATTCGAACCGCTTGATACGGTTCCATTGCCGCTCATCAATAAGGACACGATGGATATTTTTTTCCTCGCCTAAATCAACCTGGAACCACGCGGAGGTAATCCCTTCATCGGTCGCCCACCGGGTATCCGAATCATCATCCAATGCTTTATCGGGACCATAGGACTTGTTCTTCTGAAATACATTGGATGCCTCCCCTTTTTTTCCGAATGAGGCCGATTGACTCGGATAAACCAGGGAGATGGGTTGTATGGAAAAGGCCGGGCGATCGAGGGTAAGTTCAACAACAGTCGCGATGGGATCCCGATTTTCAACGGGAACCTCGATCTCGAATGCATCGGATGTCTGGCGCAGTGTCATAGTGCCACCCGTACGAATAACGGATCGGATTACTCTGACAGGTAAGGCGGGCATTTGGAAGGAACTTTCCTGGGGCCACTTCATGATAAACAGAAACACCGTGTTTCCTTTACAGGTGGAAGCTCCCCATTTACCGGGCTTAAAAGGTCCTCCGCGGGTGCCGTATATAGCGTCAGAATAGTTGCGAATCCACTGTCCCATTTCCGTGAGTCGTTCGACCTGCCGTGGTTCAATCCGTCCATCCGGCATAGGACCGACATTGAACAGCAGGTTGCCGTCACCGCCGACGGTATACAGCAGAGTCTGAACACATTCCTTCAGGGATTTCATTTTGTCATTGGGTTTCCAGGCCCATTGTTGACATAGAGTCATGCAGGTTTCCCATGGACGCTCACGATTGAAATCCCCGACATGCTGCTCGGGAGTGCTGAAATCACCCGGAGCGCCGGTGCGATTGTTGACCACAATACTTGGCTGAAGGGATCTGCAAAGATCAATGAGGGTTTGTCCTCGCCTGGCATCAAATTCCTGGGGGACATCGTACCAGAGAGTGATTAAAGGTCCGTAGTTCTTCAGTAATTCCGCTGTCTGCGCCTTGATATATTCCGTATATCGTTCCAGATTATACTCCGTGCGGCGAACCTTTCCGCCCGGACTGGTTAACGGAAAATCGGGATGATGCCAGTCACAGGTTGAATGATAGGTGCCCAGTTCAATATCCTGTTTTTTACAGGCGATCGCCAGCTCTTTCAGGACATCGCGACCGAACGGCGAATTCATAATGTTGAAATCGGTTTGCTTGGTGTCCCACAGGCAGAATCCGTCATGATGCTTGGTTGTCAGAACAATATATTTTGCTCCCATGGTTTTGGCCACCCGGACCCACTCATCCGCATTGAATTGAACCGGATTGAATCGTTTGTACAGTCGATCGTACTCCTCCATGGATGTTTGCTGACCGCGCGACCATCCGATTTCATGGCCCGTCAGGCTAACCGGTCCCCAGTGAATAAACATCCCCAAGCGGAGATCCTGCCAGTGTTTCAATGCTGCCGGATCTACCTGGCTTGCCGCGGAAACGATTCTGAAGGAACAAATAAGACTGAGCACAATCCAAACAGAGCAACTCATCAGACATTTGTTATTCATGATTGTAATCTCCTATTGATTTCGATTTCAATACTTTCACCGAGTCAACTCATTCATTCATAATCATCCAGGATCTATCAGGAGTAAGGATCCAGAGAATGCACTCTTGTTTTCCGCAATTACTGCCCCGGACTCGGATTGGCCGCTTGCCAGTTCGCCGCGTCATTACCGTATGCAGGCGGATCAATCCTGTGCAAAACCTTGCCCGTTCCATCCGGCTCGACCGGCCAGGGAGCCTGGTCTTCATACTCCACCGAATCGACCCGGATGTAATATCGAGCCTTCTGCCATTCCTGGTCGCCCGGGCGCGACAAGGTTACCCGCTCCCCGCCGTTG
>JAFGGE010000028.1 GCA_016930745.1 Sedimentisphaerales bacterium | reverse complement strand
TTCTACACCTTCGCGGGAGGCAGGTTCAAAATAAAAGATATTCCGCAGGTACCTGTGATGATCGCATCGTTCATCGGCCATGAAAAAGGAACGAATTCCCACATCGCTGATTGAGCTTCCGACCAGGATGTTATTCTCGATATGGTTGCCGATCCCCTTGGCGTAGATGCACTGGTTGTAATCGGTACCGATCACGCCATAGATGATATTGTTGGTCACGGTCCAGTAGTCGGCCTGATCGTCGAGGTAGATTCCGCTTTGCAGATTGAACTGCCGATTGCCCGTGTCGTGGATCAGATTATGGTCAATGGTATTATCCCGTCCCGAACCCCAGCTTTCGATCGCTCCGGTGTCCTGACTGTCCAGATTGGTATGATGGATGTCGTTGCAGGCGATTCGGTTGTTTCGACCGGGCATGAAATCGTAGCGGTTTTCCCAGGTCATTCCTTCCACCTTGCCCTCGATCGTCTTGTAGCGGGCTCCTTTTAAGCTGACGCCGTATCGCGGCATATGATGGATATGGTTGTAAAGAATCTGGTTGTACCCGCTCTGGCTGATATGAACGCCGTATCCATGCCCGATGAGGCGTCCACAGTGATGGATATGGTTGTTTTCGATCGTGTTGTGATGATTGATCTGATCGCGCGTCGAACCGCGTCCCTCCAGGGACACGCCATGCTGCCCATGATACCGAATCCGATTGCCGTAAATCCTGATCTGTTGTGCATTGCCGTGAATCATGACGCCGGTTTGCCCGGAATTCTCGACGGTGCAGTATTGGATCGAGCAGTTTTGAGCGTTACTGATATCGATCGCGTGTTCTTCGCAGATGCCGATATCCAGGCCTTCCAAATGAAGATTCTTCACAGGCTGTCCGTTCGTTCCCTGAATACGAACCGCATTTTTTGCGGTGGAAAGAATTATTCTGGCTTGTCGGATATTGCCGCTCCGGGGCCAGACATAAATCTTTCCCTGGCGGCGCGAAACGCAACAGTGGCCGGGCGTTTCGAGCAACTGCAATATATTTCTTACATAGAACCGATTGCCGGTCAGCAAACGGACTCCGGAGGTATCCAATACAAGCATTTTTTTCTGCCCATCGACGGCGGCCAGAGAATAGGTGTGGTTGAACCAGTCATGATACGGCCAGAGGTTGACCTGGGCATCGGAGATATCCCAACGATCCGGATTCATGTCTTCGGAGCGATAGGTAAAGGCGGTCTTGCCGTCGGCCTGGGCCGGTTCGTCCAGTTTGAAGTATCCTTCCTTCGGCGCGCGAGCCCACGGCATCCACACAGCGTCTTCAAAGAGTTGCGTTCCCTTGAAGCCCATGGGAAAATCGGTCACATAGATATGCCCCTGATGCTTTTGCCAATCATTCAGTTTCACGCCGCCTGTCAGGACCGGAACGTCCTGTCCATACGCCGCGTAGGTGATTCTATGCTTGTCCGTGCCGGAGTCTTCGGGGCCAAATGCGATTCCATAGGGAAGATAATAAGTGCCCTCCTGGATCAGAACAACGATATCCTTGGTCAAGCCGTCTTTGATACGTTTGCGGACCTGGTCTCGCGCTCGCTGCAGTGTGGCAAACGGCAGGGCCCGAGTGCCGGGATTGACGTCGTCTCCTTTCCATGAGACATAGAAATCCCCGATCCGCCGCGTTTCCTGTGCCGCCTCACAGCGCTGTCCTACGACAAAAAAAACTGTACACAATAAAAATCTTAAACCTGCCTGCCTTCGATAACGAGTCATGTGTTCTCCTGCAAAAACCTGTACCGCCGAAAGCCATTTTTCTGACAGACGGTTATAAAGGCTCCGTATTTCCCCTTTCTGTACTATTTATCGGGATCGGCAGAAGAGAAATATTGGCGATTCTGTGATGGGAACAGAAACTTCACCGTTTGGCTTGCGGATCACCGGGATCGTTTCAGGTTCTTTGTCCGACAACGGCATTTTTTCGATCCTTTCAACCGGCCCCACGGCAATGGTTCTATCGACGGTTCGCTCGTTTCCCGTCGGGGACCAGGCGACAAAGATCAATTTGGCCAAATCGGTCTTGTGCGTATAACGATAGACATACAGATCGCCCGTCTGGCGGGTAACGATCCCATCGAAACGATAATCGCCCAAAGTCCGGTATAAATAACTCATAGCGTAAAAAGAAAGCTTAGGCGTGTAATCGCGCGTCAGGCCGCTGGAGCCATGCACCTGCGGCTGGTCGGTGTCATTAAACCAGAACATATACGCCCGATCCAGGTCCATTGCCGAGAAGACCAGGAACGAACGCACCATGTAACGGGCCTGCTCCCGTTCCGTCGAACCTACCCAATCTTTGAAAGTCCCTTCTTTGGGGGCCGGCTTGGTCGAGGCGTCCCAGCCGAATTCGGTAATCCAGATTTCCTTGCCGGATGCGTTTTGATCGCGCCAGTCGATGATGTTCCGCGCCTCCTTGAGATAGGGAATCGAGGGATCTTCCGGATAGCTCCTTTGCCAGGTGGGCCAGCCCTGGACCTGGGCATAGCTGTGAAAATTGATCACATCGTAGAGTTGTTCGAGGCCTTTGACGCATTCCAGACTCTTGGCGTACTGGTGACTTTGGCCGGGAGTCATCGCGCAGGTTACGATTTTCAATCGAGGATCGCCCAGCCGCATCCCCTGGGCCATGTGGGTGAATACCTTCCGATAGGCGGCATCGTCATAATGTCCCGGCTCATTGCCGATCTCCGCCGACGTTACAAGACCGCGGCCGGATGGACCAAAAAAGCGGGCAAAGGCAAATCCATAGGTTTCGGCGTCACGCGGCAGATTGATCCATTTGTCCGCCTCGATCCCGCCGAGTTGAATGCTGGCATCAATCTCAAAACCGGCCTTGTTCCAACCGGCATACATCGTCTCCCAGTCCACTCGATTGTGGGCAAAAGGAAAGGTCGGCCAGAAATCCGTTCTTTCCGATCCCAGATCCCAGTTAAGTCCATGGTAATCGCGTACCAGCCGGCAGACGGGCCGATACAAATCGGGCTTGAACTGCACCGTATGCACGCACATACCCATGAAGTCTCTCATCAGAGGCCGGTCCTTGGCGCAAACACGGCAGACACAGAAACAAAGTATCCCCAGAAAAACGACGGAAGCCTTTTTCATCCGCTACTCCCTTCTCGCTATGTCAGGATTTGGAATTTTGACCGTCGTGTCAGGACAATTCGAAATCGAACTGTTTTTCAAACAGGGCCTCAAAATCGAACACTTCGTCGAAGTCTTCGATGCGGTCCTCCTCCTGCGCGCTCATCCAGCCGTGTTGGATCATCAGATACACGATCTCTCCCAGATCGCGCGTCCGATGCACCCCCCATTGCCGCCAGACCATCCTGGCCAGCCGGCCCCATCGCTCCGTGGCCAGATTCGCCAGCCCGGAGGCCAGCTCCTCCCCGCTGATATGCCGCGGTCCGGCTTCTTCTTCCTCCTGCGATTCGGCTTCGCGTATGCGCTGAATGGTCGTGCCGAGCCCTTCATACACAAACTTGAGCGCCCGCACATCATAACGCCCGTCTTCGCGGGCAATTTCCTCAATACTCTTTTTGGGTTCCGTCATAGTCCTGACTCGCGAACAAAGGCTGAAAACCTGTCGCCTAGTGAACCCTCTGGCCCGGCTTAGCACCCGCATCCACGCCCAGCATAAAGATGTCCGTATTCCCGGGGCCGGCGGCCAGAATCATCCCCTCCGATACGCCGAACCGCATCTTGCGAGGCTGGAGATTGGCGACACAGACCACCATTTTCCCCACGAGTTCCTCCGGTTTATACGCCTTGGCGATGCCGGCGAACACCTTTTTCTTCAGTGCTCCCAGATCCAGCTCCAGAGCCAGCAATTTGTCGGCCCCTTCAACAGGCTCGGCTCTGCTTACGCGGGCGATCCGCAGATCGACTTTCGCGAAATCGTCAAATGTGCATTCCGGCGCCAGCGGCTCATCCAGTTCCATTTGGGATTGCTGCGGCGCCGCGTTTTCCTTGCTTTCGTCCACCATGGCCTCTACCTTTTCCTTTTCCACACGTTCCACCAGCCGTTCAAAGACGCCGATTTCAATCTCTTCCAGCACGGCATCCACATCCGTCATCGTTAACGGCTTAACCTTGAGAAAAGTCTCGATCTTTCCCGCAAAGACCGGCACAACCGGTTTCAGGTAGATCGTCAGGATACGGACCGCATTGATGACCGCCGTCAGGGTCGTCCGGGTCGTTTCCGGATCGCTCTTAATCGTCGTCCAGGGCTGTTTCTGATCGATATATCGATTGGCTTCGTCGGCCAGAGCCACAATCCGTCGGATCGCCGAAGAGTAGTTCAGGTTTTCAAAATCGGCAACGATGGCATCCTTTTCCGCCTGGAGCCCATTGATCAGTTCCCGCCCTTCCTGATCCAGCGCACCGAGCCGTCCTTGCAGCTTATTCGTCAACATCGGACCGGACCGGCTGGCCAGATTGGCGAACTTGCCCACCAGATCGGAATTGACCCGTTGAAGAAAATCGTCGAAATTCAGATCAATATCATCCACCCCCGCCGAGAGCTTGCAGGCATAGTAATATCGAAGGTATTCCGGATGCAAGTAGCGCAAATACGTCTCGGCCGTGATAAAGGTGCCCTTGGTCTTGCTCATCTTCTGGCCGTTGACCGTCAAAAAACCGTGGACAAACAGCCTGTTCGCCGTTTTTATACCGGCACAAATCAACAACGCCGGCCAGAACAGGGCATGGAAATACATAATGTCCTTGCCGATGAAGTGATACAGTTCATATTCATTGCTGCCCCAGACTTCCTCAAAGTCCAGCCCATCTTTTTCACAGTAGTTCTTGCACGAAGCCATATACCCGATCGGCGCATCCAGCCAGACGTAGAAATACTTATCCGTCTCGCCGGGAATCTTAAAACCGAAATACGGGCCATCCCGTGAAATATCCCAGTCCCGCAGTCCGGCCTGAAACCATTCGTCCAGCTTATTGCGAACCGCCTCCTGTACATACCCCCGATCGACCAGATCCTTCAATTGTGGCTCAAAATCGGCCAGCCGGAAAAAATAATGTGTGCTGTTTTTTCGAATCGGGGGGTTTTTACACACCGAACAATACGGATCCACCAGTTCCGTCGGACGGTAGTGGGCCCCGCAACTGTCGCAGGAATCGCCATATTGATTCGGGGACTTGCATCGAGGGCATTTGCCTTTGATATAACGGTCCGGCAGCCACATCTGACAATGTTCGCAGAACGCCTGTTCCACATCCGCCGTATGGATGGCCCCGTTTTCCAGAGCCTTTTGATAAATCATCTCGCTGAAAAGGCGATTTTCTTCGGAATGGGTCGAATAATAATTGTCAAACGCAATTTCAAAATCGATAAAATCGCGAAGGTGTTCCCGCCGCATACGGTTTATGAGTTCTTCCGGAGCGATCCCTTCCTGACGGGCCCGAATCATCACCGGCGTACCGTGCGTATCGTCGGCGCAGAAATAATAACAGGTGTTCCCGCATAGTTTCTGAAACCGAACCCAGATATCGGTCTGAAGATATTCCACCAGATGCCCGATATGGATCGGTCCGTTGGCGTAGGGCAATGCGGAGGTTACAACGATCTTTCGCGCCATCGATTCTCCTCTATCCGTTTGCGCCGGGATTGTCTGCAGCCTGGCCGCCGGTTCGATTGTCACCCCGGCCCGGCCTTCTTCGCCGCCCTCCGCGACGCTTTCCCCGTTTACTCCTTCGCTGTTCATTGGCCGGATCGGTTTTCTGCACAGGCGACGACGGCGGCTCGGGTTTCTCCTGCTCGTCTACTAAGAAAAACTCCTGCGCGGATTCCTCGTCTTCCCAATCCTCTTCCGGGACGGACGGTCCGGAATCATACGCTGGTTCGATCCCCTTGATCTCGTCGTCCTCCGGCGGCTGGTCGTCAAATTCCTCCAGATCGAAAAACCGCGGCGATTCCGGTTCGGGCTTTTTCGGCCAGGATCGTTTCACCACGCGGGATTCAGACGGGGCCTGCCCCTCCGGAATCCGTTCCTCGCGCGGGGGTCCGTCAATCCGTTCAATCTGGTCCAGCGAAAACGCCTCATGCGTGGAATCGCCCAATTGGACCATGACAAGCTGGGTCAGGACCTGGGAATCCACCACTCGCCCGTCCCCCGACGGTGTCCGCACCCAGGAATTCTTTTTGGGCAACCGGTTCCGCAGGTCCTTATACGTCTCATCTTCATACCGCAGGCAGCATTTGAGCCGGCCGCAGTGTCCGGAAATCTTGGACGGATCGAGCGTGGCCTTCTGCAGCTTGGCCATCCGCATGTTGACCGGTTCGAGCACCTTCAGAAATCGCCGGCAGCAGCATTCCTGTCCGCAGCTTTCAAAATCGCTGATCAGACGGGCCTCATCGCGGGAGCCGATCTGACGCAGCTCGATCCGGGTCTGATACTCGCGGGCCAGCCGCCGGACCAGTTCGCGAAAATCGACCCGACCGTTGCTGCTGAAATAGATCACGATCCGCTCGCCGCCGAACAGATGCTCGGCATCGATGACCTTCATCGGCAGGTCCATTTCGCGGATAAATTTCTGGCAGGTCAGGGCCTCTTCCTGGGCGGAGGCCTCCAGGTGTTTTTCCTCATTCAGGTCTTCGTCCGTCGCAAATCGTACAAATGTCCCCCCCTCGGTCAGGGGAAAATCCTTGCCTCGATTGGGGTAATACTCCTCAACCTGCTCGACGGTGGAGCGAAATTGTCCCCCGCGATAGTTGAATTCGCCGACAATATCCCCGATTTCCAGCCCTCGCTGGGTCTTGATAATAACCCGGCTTCGGGTTTTCGGAATCGTCGGTTCAGTATGCTCAAACCAGCCCAGCAGGCCCATTTTGCCGAACCGGACCAGCATCAACTTCTTATTTTTTTGTTGTTTGGGCTTTGGCGCCTCGCCCTGTGTCATTTTGTCTCATCTTATTCATATTCTTGGGCATCCGCGTCGCAACGAGGATGATCTTGTATTCTGATTTACCTACCGCACAGGCACTATACCACAACCGGCACAATCTAGCAAGAATTCCTCAAAAATGAGCTTCTCGTTGACGCTGTCGTCAACCCATCGCATGCTTTTATCGAGCCCGACAACCCACTCGGCCAGTATTTCCGGCGTATTCCTGTCCGCGATTTGGGCAATACTATCCTTTTGATCGGCATTGACCAGCCCGCCGTCTATGCCGGCCGAGAGTCGCATGGCATCCTTAAAGGCACATAAAGCCATCCGTAAAACGCCTTTTTGCGCCCGGCGGTTGCTGTCGGTCTTGCCGACCTTTTCATCGACGGCCTGGATGGCCTGTCCGAGATCTTTGGCCCGCTCGACCATCCACTCTGCCAGATCGACGGCATCGGCAAGCCGGAACTGGGCCAGGCGTCGAATCAGTTCGGTTTTCAGAGAATAACAGGCGCCTTCTTTTAACTTCAGAGCTATCCATTGTATCGCCTGTCCCAGGCTGCCTTCGCAGAATCGGGCCCAGAAGGTCGCCTCGACCTTGCCGATTCCCTGTTCGGCAAGCCGGTTGACAATGATATCCTCCTCAATCGGCCCGAAACGAAGCAATTGACAGCGGGACAGGGTCGTGGGAAGCAGCATTTCCGGCCGTGTGCATAACAGGATAATCACACAATGCCGCGGCGGCTCTTCCAGAACCTTAAGCAGGGCATTCTGGGAGTTCACATTGAGCCGCTCGGCCTCGTGAACAAGAAAGACCACAGATTCGCCCAGGATCGGGCGTGCGGCGACTTTGTCGATGAGAAACTCCCGAATCACGGAAATCGGCAGGTCCTGCTTGGCTTCTTTCCCTTTGTCGTCCACGGTATAAGGCCGCAGCTCCTTATAGACCTCTTTAAAATCCGGATGCCCCCCTCCCTCGAAGATCCGACATGATTCGCACCGCCCACAGCTATCAAAATGGGGACAGTCACCTATTTTTTGTTTTTGCCGATCCCGGCACAGCAGCATTTTAGCCCAGGCCCTTGCCGTGCTGCGCCGCCCTACGCCATCCGGTCCGGCAAAGATATAGGCATGAGCCATCTTACTTGCGGCATAAGCCCGCTGTAAGCGTTCAATCACCTGATCCTGACAAAAGATGTCTTTCAGTCGCATCTCTACTAAGACCTATCTATCACATTCTACAAAGAGAGCATAATCAGATACCCGATTACGTTATTTTCGAATCCATTTTTTCATCAAATACCCTAAACCCAGGAAAAGAA
Source organism: Sedimentisphaerales bacterium (assembly GCA_016930745.1). Taxonomy (GTDB): domain Bacteria; phylum Planctomycetota; class Phycisphaerae; order Sedimentisphaerales; family Anaerohalosphaeraceae; genus JAFGGE01. Next base: position 1,249 of record JAFGGE010000028.1, on the reverse strand, counting down.
TCATACCTGTACTCACAACGATTAAGACAGGATGATATTTTGATATTGGCAACAACAAGGCAAGCATCATCCCAGTGAATGGCACAATAAGCCATATCAGCCAGTCCATCATCTCGTACTTTGGGCTCCATTTGACCATTCTTCATTTTCCGGTACTGATGGCCTCAATTACCTGTTTATGGATTTCTTCAACACTTTGATTCGCATCAAGCAGAACTGAATTTTCGGGAAATATTTCAGCCAGCCGTATAAATCCCTGTCGCACTTTTTCATGGTATTCAGCACTTTTCTGTTCCATGCGATCAAGTTGTCGATTCATTCGTTTCATTGCGGTTTCCCGATCTATGTCCAGTACGATCGTTATATCCGGCCAAACTCGCTCCATGCAATCACTGCCCAATTGAATTACTTTTTCTATTCCGAATCCGCCGGCATACCCCTGATAGGCACAAGTGCTGGAAATCCAGCGATCCATGATCACGCAGCGTCCCGCGTCCAAATCAGGCCCGATCTTTTCCTTCCACAACTGCGCCCGGGCCGCCATATACAGAAGCACCTCGACATTGTCGGCCATCTGTTCATGGACCGGATCCAGGAGGATTTCACGAATCCTCTCCCCAATCATTGTCGTACCCGGATCGCGATAAGCCCCTACCTCCAGCCCCTGCCCCTCAATCCATTCCCACAACAACCGGGCCTGGGTGCTCTTGCCGCACCCATCGGGTCCATCCAATACGATGAATTTCCCCGCCAGCTTGTCATTTAAAGCAGAGGCGTTTACCATTCTCTTATCCAATACCGTCCCCGGAGGGCTCCGCTATTTTCGGCCGCTCTCTTGCCGCTACGAACAACGTCATCCACAGCAAGACGAGAAAAGTTCCCATCGTCGACAGAAGCGCTATCCCTGTCGTTCCAATCCAATGCACTATGCCGTTCTGAGCATAGATTTCCAGCAACATGTCCCCTAATAAAAGAACACCCAGTAAAATCAGAAACGCCAGGACAATCTTCCATATATCCAACAGATGATACTTTCGAAGATAAACAAGGGACTCGAATACCATGCGATCGCAGACTACCATTACCGCCGGAATAAGAAGCATCGGCTTGGCCAGCACGGCCATCACGACGGTTGTGATCAGTCCGGAAACCCATTCCGGCATCTGCTGCGGATCGGATATGCCCAATACTACGCTCAATAAAGAAAAAAACAGGAACACAACAGGAAACGAAACGATCGCCATCAGCA
>JAFGGE010000246.1 GCA_016930745.1 Sedimentisphaerales bacterium | reverse complement strand
CGGGATCGGGTTTCGTCGGTAAAGCGAAGCGGCTGGTTGGGCACCATCTCGACCATGGCGACGATGGTGTTTGTGGCCTCGGCCAGCAGGGTGATGGTGGAGTCAAGCCCCTGTGGGAAGGAGTCGTTGTTGTCGCCGCCTTCGATGTAGAGCAGGGCTGTGGAACTAGACGGCGAATCGGGAACGGCAAGGTGAATCCGATGGTTCCATTCAGCGCGATTGACCTCGTCCAGAGTCCGCCATTGCTGGGAGACCATGGTCAGGATATACCCTTTGCCCGGTTGCGTCAGGGCAAGCTGGTAACGATAGGCCGGATCGGCCCGATACACGTAATCCTGCAACACACCCGCTTGCAGGAAGGAGCAAGGCAAGGAAAGCAGGAGGATAATAGGCGCCCGCCATGGACAACGCTGACTTTTCTGATGCATTCTGATCTCCCTTCCCCGTTTCATTACCTGTTTCAGCATAACAGATGGGGGGTATCGACGTCAATGCGATACTTTGTTAAAATAGGCAATAAAGGGAAGAGAGGACAGACAGAACGCTTGTTTTAATGGGAACACGTTTCGAACGTAATGTTTACCTGCCTCTGGCAGTGTGTACGGCTCAGTAGCGAGTCGAGTAGCTGCTGGGGGGCGGCGTGGCGGCGTCGGGATCGAGCATCTCGGAGGTTTTTCTGCCGACCCAGGTGATATCCTCGCCGAAGCCCTGCACCGTTCCGCAGCCGACCAGAGGCAGTACGATCCCTAATAAAATGAAAAAAACCAGTATTTTTCGCATTCTGTGCATCTCCCGATACCGAATTCCCATTCGGCTTCCGCGGGGAAAACGATTGATCCAACCGCGAGTTTCCATGGATAGTATCGGCCAGAAGGGCGGTTTTATTAAAAAAAGGCTCTTTCCGGGTGGATATTACAGGATGTTCTTTGGGCAGGCGTCCTGAGGGGAACCATCCGCGATTTTCAGTCGGGCCGGCAGTCTCAGGGTAAAAACGGACCCTTTGCCGAGGGCCGAAGAGACAGACAGGCTGCCGCCGAGAAGGCCTGCCAGTTGTTTGGTGATGGTCAAGCCCAGTCCGGTCCCCCCGAATTCCCGGGTCAGGCTGTTGTCGGCCTGATTGAAGGCCTCAAAAATGGCCTCCAATTGAGCGGGAGGGATGCCGATACCGGTATCCTCGACGTCAAATCGGATCCACGGGACGCTTTCGATAGTTTCCTGGTTGACATGGAGATAGACGTGTCCCTGCCGAGTGAACTTGATGGCGTTGTTGACCAGGTTGATCAGGCACTGGCGCAGACGGGCCGGATCGGTGTAGAGACTGTCAGGCAGATCGATAGCGCAAAACGTCTGAAATTCGATATTTCTGGCCTGGGCCATTGGGCACAGGATGGCTTTGATCTCTTCGACAATCTGGCCCGCCGCGACAGGGACGCAATGGATTTCCATCTTGCCGGCCTCGATCTTGGCGCAGTCCAGAATGTCGTTGATAACATCCAGCAGATGATCCCCGGCGGCACAAATGCGTTCGATGTATTCGGCCTGTTTGGGGGTGGAATTTTCCGCCGAAAGCAGGTCGCTGAAACCGATGATCGCGTTCATCGGCGTGCGAAGCTCATGGCTCATATTGGCCAGAAACAGCGTCTTGGCTTCGTTGGCGGTCTGGGCTTTTTGGACGGCTTTTTCCAGTTCCTGAATTGTGTCGGTCAAGGTGGCCTGCTGGGCCTGGAGCTGCTCCTGCTGGCTTTGCAGTTCTATGTTGCGGGCTCGAAGCTCGGCGGTGCGTTCCTTCACGATTTTGTCCAACTGATCCCGATGCTGAATCAACTCCGTTTCGGCTTGTTTTCTGGGGGTGATGTCGATCGCCGACCCCTCGATGTATCCTTTGTCCGGATGCAGCACAACCGTCAGGGAAAGATGATATGTGTTTCCGTTCACAAGAAAAGGAATTTCAAAATTGGATACGGCGCCGGTTCGGTGTAATTGGTCGATGAGTTTTTTTTGGTATTCCTTAGGATACAAATCTCTGGGATTTACATTGCGCACGAGTTCTTCTACGCTTGAAAAACCAAAGAATTCCGCTGTGGCGGCGTTGGCTTTTAAAAAGTGGCCATCCGCCAGACTGGTACGGAAATGACAGATAAGACTGGTTTCGTACAATCGACGATACTCCTCTTCACTGGAGCGGAGCTGTTGGGTTCGCAGACGAACGGCTTCTTCCAGAAGCTCATTCTGGCCGGCGAGCTTACGCTCCGTCCTGCGCCGCAGGACGACCTGTATCGCCAGACTGACGACCAGAAGGACCAGCAGAACGAACACCGCCAGGACGCTCAGGAGGATTCCCTTGTGCTGACGCCAGAGGGTATCGGGCCGGTTGACGATCGTAACGTTGGCGGGCAGATCGCCGGGGCGCAGACCGGCCTGAAGGAGTTGGCGATAATCGAACAACAGGGGATTGATGCTATGTGTAATGACGGGAATATCCGAGGCCTCCGTTCCGTTGAGAATATCCAGAGCCGGATCGCTGGTGCGTTTGGTATCCATATATTCGATCGTTATTCCGATCGATCTGTGCGGATGAAGGGCCTCCTGGATGCCGTGTGTAAGTCCGTCGGTCCAGGCCCATCCCTGGTGATAGGAATGGAGGATCAGTATTTGTTTGGAGGATTCGCCGTAGAGGGCCGACCCCAGCCATATCAACAACGTCAGGACAAAAAAGGCCATTGGCCTGGGCGGCGTGGGCAGAACAGGACGACAGACACTGAGCAGGGCATCTGCCGTCGTCTTCGCTCCTCCGAACGGATTGGTCTTTCGCCGTGTCATTACGCCATCCAGCTTCCTCCTGCGTTCTGAGGGAGAGGTCGACGGCCGGTTTTTGCTGGTCCGGTCGCCTTCCGGCAAGTTACGTATGGGTACATCGTCCGCCTTGCCGGGAGACTTTGGGGGATAATAACGATTTTCATTTTTCCCGGAGGATCTGACGTATCGCACGGGACATTATCGGTCTAGGCCGCCGGCAGAGTGACAGAAAAGGTTGTGCCCTGGCCCGGCTTTGAATCCAGGGAGATCGCGCCTCCGAGACGGTCCAGAAGCCGTTTGACGATCGTCAGGCCTAATCCTTCTCCGGCGGTGTTGTCGTTGGGATTCAGGCGATGGAACACTTCGAAGATTTTCTGTTGGTACTCCGGCGCGATCCCTTTGCCGTTGTCGGTAATCTGGTAGATCGTTCGGCCGTCCTCGATCCGTCCGGAAATATGGATCCTGCAGGACCGTTCGGGATGCCGGTATTTTACGGCATTGTCCAGCAGATTGGTAAACACCTGATTCAACTGGTGCGGATCGGCCAGACAGGGCGGGATGTTCGAGTCGAGAGTGACGGACGCCTGGACCTGCTCGATCTGGTATTGCATGGTGTCCAGAATGGTCCGGAAGATCGCATATCCGTCGATCCGCTGAATCTCCAGCGGCAACCGGCCCAGTCGGCAAAGGCGCAGCAGGCCGTCCAGAAGCGCAGTCATTTTGCGGACGCCGGCGGTGATGAAATGAAGCGATTCGGGAATCTCTTCGTTCAAAGTGCGCTCGATCTCGGAAATAATCGCCGCTTTCTCGGATGGATTTTGTACGGCCAAGCGAAGATGATCGATACTGTGTTTCAGTTCTCCGGCGAATCCTTCGATGTTGATCAGGGGCGACCGCAAGTCGTGCGAGCTGACATAGATGATGCTTTCCAGCTCCTCATTCTTGGCGGCCAGGGCTTTGAGCAGTTTTTCGCGCTCCTGTTCGGCCTGCTTTCGTTCGGTAATATCGGCGATAAAACCCTCCAGAGCAAGAAGGCAATCGTCTTTTCCAAAGACGCCTTGCCCCTGTTCCCACACCCATTTCTCCTGTTCCTGGGCGGTTTTGATGCGATAGATCATTTGGAAGGTTTTTTTTTCTTGTACTCCACGCTGGACGGTGTCCCATACCATCAAGCGGTCCTGCGGATGAATCAGATCGGCATAGGAAGATTTGACGCTGTGGATGAGTTCGTCCGGTGTGAATCCGGTAAGCGAATAGCAGCCGTCGCTGACGAATTCCATCGTCCAATCGGGATCATTTTTGCAGCGATACGCCATACCGGGCAAGTTGCTCATCAACGTGACGAGTTGCCGACGGTTTTCCCGCAAGGCCTCGACGGCCTGCTTGCGCTCGGTGATGTCCAGAGCGGTGAACGTGACGCCTTTGGACAGGTCCTCGGCGTCCAGGGGCGTGGAGCTGAGAAGCACGTCGATGATGCGCCCGTCCTTGGATTGCCAGCGGGTCTCGACAGTTCCGGTGCCTTGGTCCCGGATCTGACGGTATTTTTCCGTACCTACATAGTCGTACTCCTGCTGGGTGGGATAGAGCATTCGGGCGTTTTGTCCGAGCAATTCGTCACGACGGTAACCGGTCATTTCACAAAGACGTTCATTGACCTGTTGGAAGGCGCGATTGACGACCATCCCGATGCCGGTCGGAGCGGCGCGGAAAATGCTGGACAACATTTCTTCCCGATTTCGATACATTTGATTGGCGGCCCGAAGCTGCTGTTCGCTGGCCTCCAGTTGCTGGAGAGACGCCCGCAGTTGCTGTTCGCCGGCCTGGAGCTGCTGATTGGCGGCCCGAAGCTGCTGTTCGCCGGCCTGCAGTTCACAGGCGGTCTGGTGCTGGCTGAAAACGAACAGCGTGAAAAAAAACAGCACATCCAGAAGCAGTCCCGAATAATCCAGCGCATCGGTGATCTGCCTGCGTTCGAGTACGTTTCCCAGAGTGTGCAGAAAAAACAGCGTCAGAAGGCCGGCGGTCGCCCACTGAACATCCTTGCTGCGCGTTTTGTGCCGACCGAACCACAGGAAATACGCCGCCGGCGCCAGAAAAAACAAGGAGGCGATATCGGCCACGGCTGGAATGCGATCTATAAACTCGATCCAGGGATTCATAGCCGATCCTTTCTGCCGTCAAAAGCCTTCCAGCACCAGAGGGTAAACAGCAGCGAACTGGCGGCATAACAAAGATGTTCGGCGGCATTAAACAGAATTTGCAGCTCCCGTTCGCGGGTAAAACCTGTCCATACGCCTTCCACAATCGTAAAAAACCATCCGGCCGTACAGACGCAGAACGTGGCAAGAAACAGCGTCCAGGCCGGCAGTTCCCGAAGCCGCGCGCGAGCGGAAAAAAAGAAAAAAAGAACGCCGACGGCCAGAACAAAGGCAATAACCTCGTTTTCCAAAATCACGGGAATACGCTCCTTTCTTCGTCTGTACAATCTTCTGCCAAAGATGTGCTGCGCCACAGGACGGCGGGACTGCCGTCTCCCCGGGAGCACAGGATCGATCTCTGTCCTGTGTCCAGAATCGCGCGGCGGCGCTGCTGTCCGCCAAGGCAACAGGCGACAATCCTGAGGCGATGACGATCGCCCCATTGCCTGACGGATTGGATGTTGGCGTTGCAGATAGTGTCGTCGGGGCGCTGCAGGACATTGCCCCCGCCGATCAGCGCTGCGCCGCAGGAGGCAGGCCGGACGCCGCGCTGTTGCAGAGCCTCCACCATCCAGTCCACCGCGTCGGCGGCATAGCGGAAACGGTCGGATTTTTCCAGATTTTCAGGGGCTCGCCCCGGAAGCATGATATGGGCCATGGCCCCGATGGAACGGACCGGATCCAGCAGCACAACGGCGACGCACGAACCCAGCGGGGTGGATTGAAGAAGAGCATCCGGCCCGGCGATTTTCGCCTGTCCGGTCGAGACATGGATGATAGGAAAACAAGTCCTGGTCAACATCGCCGTCTCCATGGGTATCCGAGTAGAATTCTACACGAATCGATCCTGTTTTTATACTCGATTTCCCTGCCGGGTCAAGCAAAATCATCGGTTCGGCTGTTGGCCCGCTATGTCGGAGCCTGACAGCTCTTTGAATATGTACGAAGGTAGTAGCGGTACTGGTGATAGTCCAGGCCCAGGGCGCGGGCGGCTTTGGCCTGGTTGCCTGCGGCCTCGGCAAGGGCCTCGAGGATGAGGCCTTTCTTGAACGAGGTCAGCTTGTCATAAAACGTCTTGCCCTGCACGTCGATCTTATGGTCGGGCAGCATGCCGATATCCTCCGGCGTGATCTCGCTGGTCGTGTCGCGGTAGGCCGCCCGTTCGATGATGTTCTTGAGCTCGCGGACGTTACCGGGAAAGGCGTACCGCTCGAGCACGTCGATGGCGGCCTGGCTGAGCCGCTTGCCGCGCAGCGCGGGGATCTCCCGCATGAACTGGTTGAGAAAGTGCCGCGTCAGCAGGGCGATGTCTCCCTCCCGCTCGCGCAGGGGCGGCACGCCGATCACCTCGAAGCTGAGCCGGTCGTACAAATCGTGCAGAAACTGCCCCTCTTCCATCCGCTGCTTCAAATCGACGTTGGTCGCCGCGATGATCCGGGTATTGACGCTGACCTCCTCGGAGCCGCCGACGCGCGTGAACGTGCCGTACTCGACGACGCGGAGGATCTTCTGCTGGAACGACAGCGACATGTTGCCGATCTCGTCGAGAAAGAGCGAGCCGCCGCGGGCCAGCTCGAACTTGCCGTGCGTGCGGGTCTCGGCGCCGGTGAACGAGCCCTTCTCATGACCGAACAGCTCGCTTTCGAGCAGGGTGTCGGGGAAGGCGGCGCAGTTGACACAGACCAGCGGCCGGGTCGGATCGCCGCCGGCAGCGTGGATCGCGCGGGCGACCAGCTCCTTGCCCGTGCCGCGTTCGCCGATGATCAGGACCGGCCGGGGGATCGCCGCGACGCGCTCGATGCGGCCCATGACCTCGCGGATCTGCGGCGACTCGCCGAGGATACGGTAGCGCTGCTGGTCGGCCTGACGCAGCAGCATGTTCTGCTCGCGAAGTACGCGGTAGCTGTCGATCAGACGCAGGTGCGGGCCGATCTTGTCGAGCAGGGTCGTGACGCGCTCGGTCAGGTCGCCGCTGCGCACGAGCAGGTCGGTGGCGCCCGCCTGGACCGCCTTGGCGGCGATCTTGACATCCGCCTGTTCGGCGACCGCGATGATGGGGATCTCGGCATGGACGCGGCGGATCTTTTTGAGCAGCGCTGCGCCG
>JAFGGE010000245.1 GCA_016930745.1 Sedimentisphaerales bacterium | reverse complement strand
CCCGGGAGGAAATCGACACCCGCTCCATCGATGAGCATCGGAACATGCTGCGGCGGGTTGTGCAGGACATCGAACAGATGATGCAGTCCAATCCTTCCCAGATCAAGGGCAACAGCAAGATTTCCTGTCCCACAACGATCCAGTTCTCTCCCGGCGAATGGCAGTTGAATCCGCAGGCCAGAGACTTTCTCGATGATTACAGCCGTCAAATGCAGGCCTCCATGGGGGGAAAACATGCCATTCTCTATATCGTTGGACTGGCCGCTTCGGAATCAGGCCCGCGCCAGCAATGGAAGTTGTCCGCCCGACGAGCGCAGGAGGTGGCCGACTACCTCCGGAGTATCCTGCCGCCGGATATTCCCTGGTCGATTTATTCCTGGGGCGCCGGGCCCGGTGGCGACTGGGCGAACCGCAAGGGACTGGCAAGTAAGACATCGCATATTCTTATTACCACAGTCACCGACGAATAGCTGCGCCCAGTTTCCCAGCGCAGCGTCGGATTTGCCGACAGGCTGTTACACCAATCCGCCTCGCGTATTCGAAGATTTTCGACTCGTATGCAACAACGCGGCATCCCCTTTCTTTTTCCTTACAATCGGTATGGATTTTGCTCTCCTTCTGTCTATAAAACAGGGATGATTATGCGCAGGAATAAAAATCGACGGATATGGATGGCGACAGGCCTTTTGCTGCTCCTGACGGCTCTGCCCGCCTGGCCAAAAACCGAACCGGACAAGACCTCAGGAAAGGATCCTAATTCCCTGTCCGTAAAACCCCCGTCTACCCCGCTGGAAAAAATGCTTCAGGATCGTTCCAGCCTGCCCACCGGCGAACTGCTGCGTAAATTTGCCATTGCCATCGGATTTGTGGCCTTCCTGGGCGCGTGCGCCTATTTCGTCTCCCGGCGCATCATGCCGAAAATCGCTATGCCGCGCGGCAAGGAAATCTCCGTTATCGAAACCATCCCCTTGGGCGTACGACGAAGCCTGCACCTGGTCAAAATCGGCGCCGGCAGACGCATTCTCATCGGCAGCACGACAGACAGCATTACCTACCTGGCGGACGTATCCGAACCATTCTGCCTCGAAGAAAACAAGGAAGGCTGATCCGGACATGAGAGGCGCCTTAATCCATATTTGTTTCCTGATGACGGCGTTTCTGGCCGTCGTTTCACCGACTTTGTCCCAGGCCGACAACACCAATGAAACACAGAATCCATCGCTGCCGAATATCGCCGATATTGTGGAGGTGATCGATAAAGCCTCCACTCCCCAAACCCCCACCGGGGAGCCTCCGGAATGGAGCACGCCGGTCAAACTGGTCGTCATTTTCACGATTCTGGCCATTATTCCTTCGCTGCTGGCCATGACGACCTCGTTCACACGCATCGTCATCGTGCTCAGCTTCGCCCGACAGGCCCTGAGCACGCAGAATATTCCCCCGACGTCCGCCGTGATGGGACTGGCCTTGTTTTTAACGATTTACACGATGGCGCCGACTTTCTATACGATCAACGAGCAGGCCATCCAGCCTTATCTGGCCGAGGACATCGACTTTGGCGAATTGTCCGCCAGAACCGCACAGACCATGAAGGAATTCATGCTCCGCCAGACGCGGGCCGAAGACCTGAAAGTCTTCGTGCAGATGGCTCATATCGCGCCGCCGGCCACGGTGGAGGAAATGCCTCTGCATATCGTCATCCCTTCGTTTATCATCAGCGAGTTTCGCACGGCCTTTGAAATCGGCTGCCTGATGTTCATTCCGTTTCTGCTGCTCGATCTGGTCATCGCCAGCGTTCTGCTCAGCGCCGGGATGATGATGCTTCCTCCGGTCATGATCTCTCTGCCGTTCAAGCTGATCCTGTTCATTTTAATCGACGGCTGGGGGATCCTGGCCAACAGTCTGAGTTTGAGTTTTCGATAGTTATTGAAACCATGAGGAATCCGATGAATCCGACCCAAATTTTGTATCTCGGACGATATACGCTGGAAACAGCCCTGTTGCTGGCGGCCCCGGTGCTGCTGGCCTGCATGATTTCCGGCATCGCTATCTCGCTCTTCCAGACAATGACCTCCCTGCGGGACATGACCCTGACCATGGTGCCCAAGCTCGTGGCCGTCGGGGTCGTGCTGCTGGTCTTCGGCAACTGGATGATGCAGATCCTGATGCGGTTCACCAACGACATCTTCGCCCAGATTCAGGCGTACGGTCACTGACGATGGACTGGCTTACCGGCAGAATTCTTGCGTTTGTTCTGGTGCTCAGCCGCGTGGGGGCTTTTTTTATCGTGGCGCCCTTGTTCAGTTGGGAGGCGATCCCGAGACGACTCAAAGTCGCCGTCGCCGTCCTGCTGTCGGTGTTTTTTGCCGGAATTCTCCGGATCGAGGTGCCGGACGAATCGTTGACCGTCATACGGGCCGTCCTCCTGATCGCCAATGAAACCATCTACGGGGTGGCTCTCGGTACGGTTTGCGTGATTCTGTTTTCCGCCATCCGGGTCAGCGCGCGGATCGCCGAACAACAGATGGGATTTAATATGGCCAATATCATCGATCCCCTGACCGGCGAATCGGCCCAGCCGCTGAGCCTGCTGATCGAAATTATCTTTATTATGCTGTTTTTCTCGGCCAACGGGCATCATCTCCTGCTGTATACCCTTTCCCAGAGTTATCAAAGCTTTCCGGTCGGAACCATTCCCGATCTGGATATTTTGCTCAAGGGAGTGGTCTCAGCCGGAACGACGATGCTGCTGGCGTCTCTGAAAATCGCGGCCCCGATCCTGGCGGCCTTTTTGCTGATGATGATCGTCCTGGCCGTCATGGCCCGAATCGCGCCGGAAACGAATATCCTTTTTCTCAGCCTTCCCCTGCGGGTAGGCCTGGGACTGATCATGATCGGCATCTTTTTCCCGTTTATCAATGCGTTTGTCAAAGAACTGGCCCAGTACATGGACAAGCTTCTGCCCATATAACGATATACTATACCATGCAACAGGAGTATTGGGGCAGACCCTAACCCATGGCAGACCAACAGGAAAAAACAGAACAACCAACCCCGCGACGCCTGTCCAAGGCCCGCGAGGAAGGATCGCTGCCTTCCAGCACGGAATTTCTCTCGGCGATCACGCTGATCACCCTGACAGCGACCACGTATTTCATGGGACCACTTTTTTTGGAATGGGCCGCCGTCAACGCCAAAGACGCCTTTTCCTGCGACCGAACCTGTATGGAAAGCCCGCAAAGCTTTCTGGCCTTTTTTGCACAAAAACTCCTGGCCGCCGCCCTGATCTGCACCCCTTTTTTGCTGGCCCTGATGATCAGCGGCGTCGCAGCCAGCCTCGGAATGCATGGACTGAACCTTTCGGCCAGGGCCCTGCGCCTTCGATTCGACCTGTTGAATCCGTCCAAGATGCTCGGCGAAATGTTCTCCACCCACAGCGCTGTCAAGCTGGTTCTGTCGGTGATCAAGCTGGTCTTCATTTCGATTCTTGTCTATTTTTATCTGAAAAACCGCATCGCCCTGCTGGCTACAATGCAGTGGGCCTGGTCGATGGAATTGCTCTCCCAGATCGGTCGGCTGATCCTGGGGGTCATGATCCGGCTGTGCGTCGGTTTGCTTTTTATCGGCGTTATCGACTTTATTTATCAGAGATGGCGCTACTTCGAAGGCCTCAAGATGACCAAGCAGGAGGTCCGGGAAGAGATGCGCAGCACCGAAGGCCCCCCGGAGGCCCACCGCCGTATCCGACAAATGCAGTTTGAAGCCGTCATGCGGCGGATGCTCCAGGATGTTCCCAAGGCCAACGTCGTCCTGGTCAACCCCACCCACGTCGCCGTCGCTCTTCAATACGACCCCAAAACGATGCACGCCCCCATCGTCGTCGCCAAAGGCGCCGACAACCTCTCCGAGAAAATCCGTGAGATCGCAAGGGCATATGGGATACCGATCATTCGCCGGCCGGCGATTGCCAGGGAGCTGTATGCGACGGTGGACCTGGGGCGGGCGATCCCGGAGGGTCTGTTCGTAGCGGTCGCCGAGGTGTTGGCGTTAATCCACCGATTGAAGCACCAGAGGCGTTGAAGAAGGCCGGGATGATCTGTTATACTGCCGAAAACCGGTTTGGAGAATCGATGAATCAGGCACATCGCATAAAAGACCGCTCCGTGTGGGGCGGAATCCTGACGCGCAGCGAGTTTACCTCGTACGCCATGGCCGCTGCGCTCTTGGCAGGCCTGCTGCTGCCGATTCCGGAGCGGGCGTTTGACGTTCTCTTGATCGTGGGGTTGTCTCTTGCGATGGCGGTGCTCATGGCGGCGGTGCTGGCTCGGCGGGCAATCGAGCTGGGCTCGTTTCCGATGCTGGTAGCGGCTGCCGTACTGGTTCGAATGGGCCAGGATGTGGCCGCGGCGCGAATGATCCTTTTCGATAATCGGGCCGGGATGCTGGTCGGGATTTTTTCACGACCCGCGTCGGGATTCTCGTCCGGATGGCTGACGATAGCCGTTCTTGGGTGCGGCCTGATTCTGGGTATTCTGTCCCTGCGGGCGGCGGCACGGACCCGGCAGCGGGCGATTCAGTTCACCGTACAGGGCGCCGTGATCAAGCGGGCCGCGATTGCCGCCGAGAGGCAACTGGGCAGTTTGAATATGACTCAGAGCCGGGAATTGATGCGGCAGATCGGACGGGAGGTGGGATTTCATCAGAATATGACAGCCGTGGCGAGGCTTTTGGCCTGCCAGGCGGTCGTGGCGCTGGTTGCCGTGAGTGTGACGGCCCTGGTCCTGGAATTCCGATCCACTCCGCAAATGATCTATGAACAGGCGTATCTGGCCGAGCCGCTGATTGTCGGTTTTGCAGGGATCAGCCTTGGGACGACCCTGCTGCTGTCGACGACCTCAGCGGGTCTTCTGAACAAGCCGGGGCTGGTGACCAGCCGGTTGGAACTGGCCAACCATGAGCCGTCTCCGCAGAAGGTGACGATCGTCTCCGAACAGAGCGGGGAAAGTGAAGAGGTGGAGCTGATCAATCCGGAGTTTCTGACAAAGGAGCAGAATAATCCGTTT
>JAFGGE010000244.1 GCA_016930745.1 Sedimentisphaerales bacterium | reverse complement strand
GGTAAGTACTTGAAAAGACTGGATTCCCGTTTTCACGGGAATGACAAAAAAGACACAAATTCGACTTTTTTACGATCTCGTCAGGAACGATCATCATCGAATGGATTTTTGCGATAAAATCAATCAAGATAAAGGAGGGTTAATCAACATGTTCGAACTTTCAAAGTTTTCTTTAGAAGGAAAAGTTGCCGTTGTAACAGGGGGCAGCCGGGGGATCGGCAGCGCGATAGCCGCGGGTTTTGCCAAAGCAGGCGCAAAGGTCGTCCTCACAAGCCGCAAGATCGACGATCTGGAAGCAAACGTCGCTGAAATCAAGGCGTTCGGGGGAGAGGCCACGGCCCTGCAATCCCATTTAGGCAAGATGGAAGAAATCGAAAAAATGGTCGGCGCGGTGATGGATAAATACGGCAGAATCGATATCCTGGTCAATAACGCGGGAGCAAGCCCATCGATGAAATCTGTGCTGGAATCCGACGAACGGCTCTGGGATACGATTATGAATCTGAATCTGAAGGGGCTCTATTTCACGAGCCAGGCCGTCGCCAATATCATGAAGAAGCAGGGCGGCGGGAAAATCATCAACATTGCGTCTATCGACGGCTTCAAGCCGGAGGCGGGCGTCAGCATTTACAGCATTTCCAAAGCCGGTGTCCGGATGATTACAAAGGCATTCGCCGTTGAACTGGCTCCCTTCAATATCATGGTTAACGCCATCGCTCCGGGGCCGATCAGCACGAAGATGCTCAATTCCCACTGGTTTCACCTTTCGCCCGAAGAAGCGGAAAAAGGCAAAAAGGAAATGGCAAGCATTGCCCCGACCGGAAGATTCGGCGAACCTGATGAAATAGTGGGCGCGGCCGTTTACCTGGCGTCGGATGCCTCCAGTTATACCACGGGAGCCGAAATCGTCGTGGACGGCGGCGTTCTTCTCGGCGGCGGCCTGGACGCCACCTCGCTCCTGTAAGGGGAAATGGGTCAGGTCTTGAAATATAAGTTTTTTTGAAAAAGCTGTTTGTCATATATTAGTTGACAGCAATGGCACGACCGTTACGCATAGAATATCCCGGCGCCCTGTGGTGGTAAATGGGACGGTTCTGTTAAATAGCGTCAAGAAGACTGACTATATAGAACCGTCCCCTTTTTCCGTTTCCCATGCCTTCGCGGTAAACGGTATGCAGACCATAAGACAGAGGGACAAGCCGAAAAGAAATGCTTTCTTTAATATAACCCTTCCCATTGCTAAAGATGTTACCCGATTCCCTTCCCGCAAGCTTACCATTCCCTTCTGAATCTTTTATTATTCGGGTCGGTAACGTATGTGGCGTTTTCGCAGTTGAGATTAATCAAACTCAAATCCGTCACGTAGTCTATGGCGGTCCAGCACTGTCCGATGATCCGGGTTGGACAGGCTTTGGATTCGAATGTCTTGGAATTGCCTTTCTCAATGGTTTCCTGCGGATGGGTCAGATCGGCGAAAGAAACCATAACCTCACACCGGTGGTCCGGGGACTTGACTAGGATCTTGTATTTTACACCCCCGCCCGCCCGGGCCGTATCCGCGGGAAACGCTACCAGCATAAAGGCCGCTGCCAGCACAATCATGACCGTCATTGACCAATTATTTGTTTTTGCCATTTTTGACCTCCCTTATGTTAATTGGAATGCATCCACAAAACCTTTATTAGAGCATCTCGCGCACCACAGAAAAATGTTTTGATAAGAACTGCTTTTGCGGTGGAAGTATATGGAGAGGAAATGAGACATGTCAAGGGGAATTTAGAAAGGCTGTATTTGTTCGGGTTCGTTTTTCCTTAGGGTCATCAATAAACGATAACTCCGCTTGATTTGAACGGATGGTTTCGCGGTTTTTAAGATAACCGGTCTAAGGGGCGCGCGCCTCTTTATACCGCCTGCTTTCTGATGATGGCGCCCGTCGTGCAAATGAGCGAACAGACACCGCAGCCGGTACAGATATTGTCTTCGATCCGCGGTTTTTTCCTCTCTTTGTCCCACACCAGGCCGGGGCAGTGGAAAACTCTTGTGCACAAACGATTGCAGCCGCATTCCTCACCCATGCAGAGCGTCTCGCTGATGGAAATGGTGAACTCTTTTTTCCCGTTGTTTTCCGGACTAATGGTGAATGATTGTCTAAGAACGAGCACTTTCACGCCTTCTTCCTTCATCAGGCGACTGAGGGTACTGCGGATTCCTTCAAGGTCAAAGGGGTCCTGGATCGTAACCTTCGCACCGGCGGCCTCGCAAGCTGCGGTAATATCCCCATTCGGTTCCTGGCTGCCCGCAGCATTAATGCTTGAAGGGGGATGCTGCCGGCATTCCATAATGCCGTTACCGCAGGCCTCGTGAACAACGACGGTTACATTGGCCCGGCGCTGCACGGCTTTGACCAATGACGGCAAAACGGAATGAAAGAAATCGGCGCCTTCATATACAGACATGACGGGTTTGCCGGTTCTCAATAGATCCGGATGTCCGGAACCGCCCGCTGCGGACTTTTTGGCCTCAACGGCCAGATTCACCGCCGCCTTCCTCCGCTTGCCCAGGGACGCAATCATGAGGCGGTCCAGGTTGCCCTCAGGCACATTGCGGAATTCCAAAATACCCTTCTCGCGGGCCAGTGCCAGCAGGCGTTCTCCAAGGGATGTCCGGACGATTACCTGGTTCCATCCTTTCGCGACATCCCAGCCTTCCGGCAACCGGGCGGAGCCGACGGAAATATCGGCAAACTCCGCCGTCATGTCGGTGCAGTAATGACAGGCATCCCGGACGCAGGCGGGATCGACCTCGTCCAGAGGAATATTGACGGCGCCTTTTTTCGTATAGACTTGCAGCAGCTGATATTGGCTGGGGAGAATGTCCATGCCTTCGATGTCTTTCGGGACCATGCCTTTGCTGCGGATCAGTTCGCTCAGTTTTTCCCATGACAAAGCCCAGCCGCAAAACAGGCCCACAACGAGCTTCAACTGGTCGATCCGCGCTGCATGGGCGGCAACGGGTTTGGCCCGCATCTTCGCGAGGGCCAGGGCCTGACAGGGTGTGGCGACGATGCCTATCTTCCGGCCTCCCGCCCAGGCCAGGGCGTTAAACTCGGCCACGCTCGGGGAAACGACAAACCGGCTTTTCCCTTTTTCCCCGATCTCATCAGGGAAGTTGATCGTTATTCCTTTCGGCAGCAGATCAGGGTTTTTATCGGCAACGATGGCTGAATCGATGATGCCCTCCTTCATCGCCAGTGTCATAAGCGCGGTCACCGTTCCGCCATGCTGCGCTGTCGCTCTTTTCGATTCGTCCGCCGCGCGTGTAATATAAAAACCTTTCACGGCGCCGACTTCCCGCGTCATATCTTCCGCATTGAACAGCAGCTTCCGCAGTGCGTCCATATCCGTCGGGGTTCGCGGGCAGTAAGCATAACACCGCCCTTCTTTGATATCGCAGCCATGAAGCATGACGATCTGATCTTCGTGAACGGCATGATATGGGCAGAGATTGACGCAGGCGCCGCACCCCGTGCAGAGCGAAGTTTGCCCCACTTCTTCATGAAGCGCCTGTTGCCCTTTAATCGTTCTTTCCATTTTTACGTTCCTCTAAGAGAACTTCCTTTTTTGCCGCACGGCGTAATTGATTTCACGCTCTTCCGTGAACGGATTCTGTTCAACCATTTTCAGCAATATTTCTTCCGTCCGTTTCTTATTGACGATACCGCAGACGCACGGTTTGGACAACAGTTCGGCGCCTTCCTGGGCCGTCATTTTACCTTCGCCGATCCGGCGGGCGACGTGCTCTATATAGTGGCGGGATACCAGGCCATGACCGCATTGCGTGGCTATTTCAAGGGTGATATGATCCGGCAGAAGAGATGCATTCCCGGATATACCGACGGCGTAATTGCTCGTATGCTCCGTCAGGCCCGCAGATTCGCAGATGTCATGAACATCCGCAAAGAGCCCGGACAGGACAACTGAGATGCCGGGATCTTTTGCTTTTATCTCCTGCACGAGTTTCATGACGCTGTCTTTATCCGTAAAAACGGCGGTGATAATGCCGGCCGCTGCGCTGGTTTCAACAATCTGTTCAGGCTTGGCCCCGGTGGAAGATCCCATGATATTGTCAGGCTCGTGACGGATAATGATCCCGGCCAGTTCTCTCATCGCATCTGCGGTTTTCTCATTTCGATCCTTATAATGGATCATACAGATGACACAAATCTCCTCGCCCGGTCTCTCCCTGTCAAACCCTCTTCTGTTTAGCGTGTGCGTCATGGGTTGCCTCCCTTCATCGCGGCAATGCCGATATTGACCTTTCCGTTGGGATACGGAGCGTAGCCATGCAGCTTTCCGTGGGCTTCCAATGTATGTAAAATGGAATGCCCGCCGTCATCGTCGTTTCGTGCAATGACGCTGATCGTCGCCACGGATTCGAGCTCCGCATTGATAAACGCCGTGAGCTTCTCAAGAACATCCAGGACCTTTTCTCTCGGTACGATGAATTCGGCGATGGCGGAAAGCACCTTTTCGTTCAGGACCTCCTCTTTCAATGCCCCCGTGCTTTTGTCCATGAGGGCCACGACCGGATTGTAAGATGCAAAATCGCCGCCGAGAGCAACGGCTTTCATCGTTACCTTTTGCAGGTCGCGAAAATAGGCCCCCACGCCGGGTCGCCCGACCTCGACGGAGAAACCGACATTGTCCCGGGTAAACTCATTTTTCACATCGTTGGTTTTCATTTCTTCCGTCCCCCTGCCCAAAACAGCCGTACTTGCATGTCTGAACGTGGGATCGGAGAAGGCCGCCCGGAGAATGCGCGGATAGGGAATTTCCTCTACCTGCTTTATCGCCCCTTGCGGGCATTTTCTCAGTCGCCGGCATACCCCGCATTCGACGCATGTCTCGTAATCAATGACCACTTGAAAGGAAAAGTGATGGATCAATTTTGTCTCCGTTATTCCGATTGCCCCAACCGGGCACACAGGAATGCAATCCATGCACCTTTCACAGGCATCCTGATCAATATACATTCTCTGACCTCCTCCATTAGCGGGACACAGTCATTCACGATAATTATTCTGGATGAAACGCATGCATTATATCACAATAAGTCCGCTGGCCCTGCCTTTGACGTTTATGGTTCCCTCCGGTTGTTCAATCCGGAAATCACGCATCACCCGTGTGCCGTTTCTGCCTTTGATTTTGCCGGCAACCTGTGCACGGATGGTAATTTTCTGCTTTTTATGGACGATTTCAACAAACGCGACCTCAATATCGCCGCCTAAATGATCCCTATTTTGTCAACTTAAAATCTCAAGGATGTCCCTTCCTTGCTGATCTTGGTCCGACCCCAGACGGGGTAGATATTCTAAAGTATTGCTTAGAGGAACAACCGAAATCTTCTCGTCCAAGGGATATTCCTGATGGCCGGGATAAACCACCCACAAGTGTTCCAGCTTCAAGTCTTGAATGGCTGTGTGCATGGACCGATGACGTCCCGGTGCGTCTGCGTATTTAAATTCGAATCCATAATGATTGCCGGATACTCTGAACATCCTGGCACGAGTCGTCTTGCAGCATTGGCGGGGGCCGAATAACGCGGCGATCTGATTAAGGGCATCGGGGCGTGGAATCATGTGCGCATTTTAACATTGAAAATCATAAGGTCAAGTGAGGATTTTCAAGGATATTTAGTGTTTTGTTGCCTTTTAAAAGAACATTTTCGGCCTTCCCTAAAGCCTTCTAAGCCACCAAAATGGGGGGTTTAGAAGAATTAAGCGTCATTATTACAGTTACTTATATTGATCAGACCCCAAGGTTCCAAGTCCCATGCCCCAACCCCAAGCCCCACTCAGCCGTTTTCTTTGGTTCCATCGAGTTTGAAAACCAGCATGCTCGACAATGTGACTAATATGCCGACGGCTAATGAATTCGTCAGATCAATTGAAATGTGTTTTTTTGTTGCTATAATGTTCTTGACATAGAACATACGTTTCCTTAAAGTTTCCCCAAAGTATCTACTATTTATCAGGAGGCTGCCGCCATGCGTTCTACCTCTGGACGACGCCGTTCGGTCGTCGCTGTAACGATCTTCTTTGCCCTCCAGCAAATATTCCTCTGCTTTCCCATCAGTACCTGGGCCAATCCTCAGGGTGGGCAAGTGGCCGCCGGTCAGGCGGGCATCCAGCAGCAGGGAACGACCCTCACGGTCACGCAGGGGACGCCGCAGGCCGTCATCAACTGGCAGGGCTTCTCTATCGGTGCCGGTGAAATCACGCGCTTCGTCCAGCCATCGGCCGCTTCCGCCGCACTGAACCGCGTTTTGGGCTTCGGCCCATCCCGGTTGGACGGCTCCCTTACCGCCAACGGGCAGGTCTTCCTGATCAACCCGAACGGTGTGGTGATCGGTCCCGACGGCCGCATCGAGACCGGCGGTTTCGTTGCGTCTACTTTGAACATCTCCGATGAAGCTTTCATGGCCGGAGGGGACCTGGAATTTACGGGCGACTCCCCGGCAGGCATCCGCAACCTGGGCATCATCAAAGCCACGACGGGCGATATCGCCCTGATCGCCCGCACGATTGAGAACACCGGCACCTTACAAGCGCCGACCGGCGCTGTTAACCTTGCCGCCGGCAACGAGGTGCTCTATCTCACGCCGGGAACCGAGCGATTCTTTATCAAATCCGCCCTCGCCCTGCCAGAAGCCACCGACGGCGTCACAAACACAGGGATCATCGAAGCCGCCCAGGCTGAGCTGCGAGCGGCCGGAGGCAACGTCTATGCCCTGGCTGTTAACAATGGCGGCGCCATTCACGCAACCGGCGTCAGTCAGAAAAACGGACGCGTTCTCCTCACCAGTTCGGGCGGCGCTGTTACAACCACAGGGGTTATCACCGCTATACAGGCAACCGGCAACGGCGGGGACATCCGCCTGCAGGCCGAAGGCGACGGCCCGGCGTCCGTAACGGTCGCGGGGAGCCTGGAGGCAATCGGCGCGACACCCGGCGCCACGGGCGGAAACATCACCGCTACCGGCAAGACGATGACCCTGACGAAGACCGCGCGTGTGAACGTAAGCGGCGATGCGGGCGGTGGTCTTATCCGCCTCGGCGGGGATTACCAGGGGCAAAACCCGGAGGTGGCAAACGCCCTTGAGACCACCATAGCGGAAGGCGCAGAAATCCGCGCCGACGCCATCACCGAAGGAGACGGAGGCCGCGTCATTGTATGGTCCGACGACACGACCCGTTTCCTGGGAAATATCTGGGCGCGCGGCGGTGCCCTGTCCGGCGACGGGGGCTTCGCTGAGGTGTCGGGGAAGCAAGTAGACATACGGGGTCTCGCAGACCTCCGGGCGCCGCAGGGACAGTGGGGAACGTTTCTGCTCGATCCCACCACGGTGTACATCGCCAACTATACAGCAGACGTCACCACCGATCCGACCTGGTACTTGAGACCCTCCACTATCTCGACCCAGCTTGGCCTTGGGAATTATCAAATAACAGCCACAGACTTTATTCATTTCGAAGAGGGAGAAATCCTCTGGACCGAACCCACCAAGCTGAGCCTTAATGCCGGAACCGAGATCTTCATGTACACAATCGTTGGGGGCGGGGCAACCAAGATTAACGGGGTTAATGGTGATCTATCCCTTACGGCCAGGCAGATCACTATTGATTCGGACTGGGATGCCGCCAGGTTGGTGCGTATCAATGTTAAAAACATGGAGGTTTATGCTACTGTTGACGATCCGTTTGTAATTTACGCACAAGTCACGCTCGGGAATAGTCTGAGGATTGTCAGCCGGCCCGGCATGTGTACCTCCTTGGAAGACTGCCGATTTGTGGTGAATAATGCTAACAATACCATTCCGAAGGCCATCTTCGGTGACGGGTTGGGAACGGCGTTGAATCCGAGGGTTATGGTCGGCAATACCACCATTGTCAACGGCAACGGCAACATCGCCGTAGAGACCGATGATTCAGCAGAGCAGGCGAGTTGGTTCAAGGGCAACCTTACCGTGCGGAGCAAGGGAGATTTGACGCTCAAGAATTACCTGCGGTTTGACCCGGTAGCTACGGGCGAGGAATGCATCCTTTCCGCAGAAGGACGTTTCATCAACGAAGGCACGCCGCTGAGCCTCTTCCGCGGGGCTGGCGTCCCGAATCTGGTCAGCCAGCTCCCCTACGTCAGCCGTATGCTGATCTTCTCCAGCGATCCGCGCAACGATACCGGAGTCGGCAGCTCAACCTGGTGGTGGAACCCCTCTCATTTTGCGGATCCGCACATGGAGGGTCGCATCTACGACAAGGATTACGCGGACCTTGCGAGCGTTCCCGCCGGGAACTGGTTTGTTTACTTGCTTGCCCCGATCGTCACGCTTACGCCTCAGAACGCGTCGAAGACCTACGGCGACGACAACCCTGTCCTGACATGGACGCCCACCAGCAACCCGGTTCCGACATATACGCCGACCGGCCTGATCGCCGGCGACACGCTCAGCGGGACCCCGACGCTTGTTACGACAGCGGCGCAGCAATCCGGTGCAGGGGATTACCCGATCACGGTCACGGGCATCGGTTCCGTGAGCGGTCCGTCGGGCTATCAGTTCATCCTTGACCCCAATTCGGCCACTTTGACGGTTAATAAGGCGAATATGTCGATTACCCCGGCCAACTTTGCCCGGCAATATGGCGAGGCAAATCCCTCCTTCTATCCTGCGACCTATAACGGGCTCAGGGACTGGGACAAGGACCCGCTTACGGGGGCGCCCATACCCGGCGTGATTGACGGAGTAACGTTGTACGCCTGCACCTACGGCGGCGGCACTTGCGTGCCCGACGTCACACAGCAGTCGGGCGCCGGGACGTATACGATTCACTGGTCCGGCAACTGGGGTGGCATCACCTCACCGAACTACACCGTCGGTCCCATCTGGCCCGCTGCGTTCACGATTAACCCGGCCCCCCTTACCGCCACGGCAAACAACCTTATCCGACGGATTGGAGACCCCAACCCGCCGTTCAGCGTCACCTACACCGGCCTGATGTCCTGGGACAACCCCGATGACGCCAATGTCCTGGTCTGTTGCGGCTACAACACCCCGCCCGACGTCAACGCCCCCCCGGGCAACTATGAGATCATTCCCTCCGGGGGATGGGCCCGGAACTATGACCTGTCTTACGTCAACGGCATCTTCACCATCAAGGAGCCGTATCCGCTCCTCATCACCGCCGACAACCTGAGCAAGGTGTACGGCAGGAACAACCCCGTTTTCACCACATCCTACATCGGGTTACAGGACGGCGACACGGCCGCCGTAGTGTCGGATGTACAGTTTGCAACGACGGCGAATGACCGAAGCGCGGTCGGCTCTTATTCCGTCACCCCCAGCGGCGGAACTTTCCCGCCGTACTACACGGCGCAGTATGCGGCCGGTCTGCTCCAGATCACCCCGGCCCCCCTCAGCGTCACGGCAAACAACATCATCCGCCGGATCGGAGACCCCAACCCGCCGTTCAGCGTTACCTACACCGGCCTGACAGCGTGGGACGACCCTGATGACCCCGGCGTCCTGACCTGCTGCAGCTTCAATGAGCCCCCGGACGTCAACGCCTCCCCGGGCAGCTACCCGATCAATCCCTTCGGCGGCTCGGCGACAAACTACACCATCACATATGTCCCCGGCATCTTCACCATCAAGGTGCCGTATCAGCTTATAATTGCCGCCGACAACCTGAGCAAGGTTTACGGCAGCAGCAATCCCCCTCTCACCGTGACCTACACGGGATTGCAGGACGGCGACACGGCCGCCGTGGTGTCGGGCGTACAGATGACAACAGCGGCCAACGACAGAAGCCCAGCCGGTCGTTATCCTATCACCCCCAGCGGCGGAACTTTCCCGCCTTACTATACGGCACAGTACGCCGCCGGTCTGCTCCAGGTCACGCGGGCCCCCCTCACCGTTACGGCAAACAACCTCATTCGCCGGATCGGAGACCCCAACCCGCCGTTCAGCGTCACCTACACCGGCCTGAT
>JAFGGE010000027.1 GCA_016930745.1 Sedimentisphaerales bacterium | reverse complement strand
GGTAGGCCGGATCGTCCAAGATCCCGAGCATGAGGTCGTTGGATTCCAGCGTTTCCAGGCCGCCGTCGGCCCAAAAACCATAAATTGCTTTTTCCCTCGGGAGAAAATTCATGACAAATCCGTCCGGGATTCTTATAGTACAGCCGTCTTTTTGTCACGGATGAGGAAGTACAAACAGGAGCGGATTTATGGCGCAAAGCGGTTTTCAGATTCGCCTGGGCCGCGGGAAAACCCAGGAGGCAGGCGTATTCGGCAAGCTCTTTATATCCCTGTTCTTTCTGGTTTTCTTCTCTTTCGGGGCCTTCTTTGAGTATATAATCGCCCAGGAGTTCCTCACGCGATTTGGAAGATACGGCTGGGAAAAGAGGCCCTGTGTTGTTCTTGAAAGCTCTGTTCAGGAGAATCCGTTTCGTTTTAACGTACGGTATGAGTATGAATATTCCGGACATACCTACATCGGCACAACCTATCGCCGGGGGTATGCATCGTCCGACAGCTACAGCGAGGCCGCCACGATCGCACAACAGTATCCGCCCGACAGTCGGAAAGAATGCTATGTAAATCCCGGCTTGCCGTCGCAGGCGGTTCTGGAACGGGAGAGTCTTTGGTTCGGATTGCTTTTTCTTTTTCCTTTGCTCTTTATCCTCATCGGTCTGGGCGGTCTATACGGAACCTGGGTCAAATCCGGGCCAAAAGAGAAAAAGGCCCTTTCTTCCAGAGCCGTTACGGCTAATAAAACAGGAACAAAATTTGCCATCGGTTTCTTCGCTATCTTTGCTCTGGCCGGTCTGGGATTTTTATTCCCTTTATTCATCCTTCCTGTCTTTCGCATTCTGGACGCCAGGGGCTGGCAGCCGGTCCCCTGTACGATTCTCCGCGCCGAGGTCAAGAGTCATTCCGGCGAGGACGGTACTACCTACAGCGTATACATCTTTTATCAATACGAATTTAACGGCAACACCTATAAATCCGATCGTTACAGCTTTATGGGAGGTTCCAGCAGCGGCCGCCGCGGTAAGCAGGCTGTTGTTACCAGTTATCGTAGCGCCAAAAAGCCCGTCTGTTATGTCAATCCGGAGGATCCGACGCAGGCAGTCCTGATACGTGGATTTACCTGGAGTCAGTTGTTCGGCCTGATTCCTATGATCTTTGTATTAATTGGCGTTGGCGGTATAATCGGTATCAGCCGGGCCGCGCGAAGAAAGGCCCAAAAGCTGACTCGCTCCGACTGGCTGCCTGAAACACAGACAGATCGAGGCGATGATGACAATCTTTACAGACCGCCAACGCAAAGTTCGACAGGGCCGGTTATTCTAAAAGCCCATTTCGGACGATCCGCCAAGCTTTTCGTTATGCTCTTTTTTGCCGTTTTCTGGAACGGCATCGTTTCGGTCTTTCTCTATCAAGTCGTCCAAGGTTTTCGTCGAGGCAGACCGGAATGGTTTCTAACGCTTTTCCTGATTCCCTTTGTTCTGGTCGGCATCGGTGTAATCATCGCCGTGATTTACCAATTTTTAGCCTTGTTTAATCCTCGTGCCCTGCTTCGGCTGGGCTCGAGAGAAATTCCCGTCGGAGGCAGCACCCGGCTGGATTGGGAACTGTTTGGACAAGTGCACAGAATCAGTACATTAACGATTACGCTGGCCGGGCGCGAGGAAGCGACGTATCAGCGCGGCACAAAAACCTACACGGATAAAAATGTCTTCTACGAAATGGATGTTTTCAAGACGGATATTCTTCAGGAAATGACCTACGGACAGACTCTATTACAAATCCCATTGGAAACCATACACTCCTTCAAGGCCGACCACAATAAAATTATCTGGTCGCTGACAGTCCATGGTAATATCGCCAAATGGCCCGATATGAAGGACGAATTCGAAATTACGATAACACCCCAGTAGACAGGATACAATTCATGGATACGCTCGAGATTCACTTGGAAGGGGGAAAAACAGAATACCAACCCAATGAAACGATTGCCGGAACCGTAAAATGGCAATGTACAGAAAGGCCCGAGAAAATTGAATTGCGCCTTATCTGGTATACCCGCGGCAAAGGGGATGAGGATATCGGCATGGTGGATACGATTTGCTTCGACGGACCGGCGATTTTCGATACTCGCAAGTTCCAGTTCACCTTGCCTACAGGTCCCTATAGCTTCTCCGGCAAGCTGATCTCGCTGCTCTGGGCCGTCGAGCTGGTGGCCGAGCCGGGGGAAAATTGCACACGGATCGAGATTACTGTTTCTCCTTCCGGTAAAGAAATTATCCTCGGATCCTGAACCATACCAAGCCATGATCCTTGCCAAAGACAATCCGTTCCGCATCAATCGGATCAAACAGATACGATACCAGCCTGTCGGCGAATCATGGGATCAACTCCTGCAGCGTCTGGCAGAGAGGAAGTATTGCGGCGCCATTGTCGGGCCCTGCGGATCGGGAAAAACTACCCTGCTCGAAGATCTTCAAAAACATCTCGATCCGATTCACATATCCACTCAGTCTATGTTTATCAACCAGGATATCCATCCGTCACGGCATGAAATAGAACACATTCTGTCTCATCCGCCCGACATCTTGCTCGTTGACGGGGGGGATCATCTTTCCCGAGGAACATGGCGGCAGGTCAAAAACCGTATCCTGCGAACAGGTCGCGGCCTGGTCGTGACCTCTCACAAAGGGGGATTATTGCCCACATGGGTCGAATGCCGACCCCATCCGCAACTTTTCATCGGGATCACGGAGCAGCTTCTCTGCTCCTCAGGTCATCGCCCCTTGGATGCCGACTTTCTGACACGCCTCTTTTTCCGGCACAAGGGAAACATTCGCGATGCATTGCGAGAGCTATACGATAGAATGGCTGATGACGTAAGGGAAGACGCCAACGTCCTGTATCGACAGAAGCTTTTAAAAGACGCCATGCCGATCTGCTAAATCGAGATTTAGTGCATCTCCACCCGGCAGACGCCGATGCCCCCGCGGTAGAAGTTGAATTGCACATTGGGATGGTCGGCCAGCAGGGACATGGGCACAGCGCTGTCGGCGATGCGCTTGCCGATCATCAGCGTGGTCAGCCGCATACCGAAGGGATTATCGTGTGTTCCCGCCTGCCAGATGGAGACCTTTTCGGCCTGCCAGGTCTGCACCGGCCCGACCGTGATCGCCTGCGTGGGTACGCCCGTCACCACGCCTCCGCCGCTGGTGCGGGCGTTCTGCATGACCGTTACGGGATGCAGATCCACGATCCGCGTCGAAAGTTGGCGATACTGGGCCGGCGTCGGCGGGGCATCGGCATAGGCCCCTTCGCGCCGGACAGGATCATTGAACGCCCAGTGCTTGATATCGCCCTGCCCGCCCTGCATCACGGCACAGCGAACTTGTTTCCAACTCTTAACATATTCCTTCACCTGTGCCTTGAGAAAATGCAGATTTTCCTGCGGCATCCGAAAATGGGGACCGATGCGGTCGAAGCACAACTGACGGTCTGCCTTTTCGAAGGACAATGGATGAGCTGTATCCACTTCCTTACCGTGAATACACCATTCATCCATCCCCCAGAAATGGGCATGTTTCAAATCCAGTTCCAGCGCATTGACCAGCCTTGCCACCAGCGGAAGCTGTTCGGTGGGCCCGATGGGCCCGCAGACGCCCACGGGATTGTCCGCCGTGGCCTGCCGCCACGCCGTAATGTATTCCAGGGCCTCGGCCAGATAGAAATCCTCCAGCGTGTCATAAAACTTGACCTCGAAACCTTCCCGGCTCATCGCGAGCATATCCTCCGGGCTCAGCGAAGCGGCATCGTCGAGAATGTCGTCTTCCAGCGTGGTATAGTCCCACCAGTCCGGCGCAAGGATACTTTGTTTGCGTGCCATATTCGGTTCTCCTAGAGGATATGAACCAGATTTCCCAATTCCGCCGCGAGTCGATTGTCCTGCGGGTAGGCGTGCCCCAGATGTTGCCGGAACGCCTCGCCGTACCGTACGCCCGCCTCCTGTCCCCGCTTGCCGGATAGATGCTCCATTGCCTCGGTATATTCATCTATTCCGTGATGCTTTAAGAGCCAGTCCCGCTGGCTGGCATGACAGGACAGCATGGCCCGCTTGGTTTCGAAGACGTCGCCGATATCGACGATCATGTGCGGATGGATGGGCCGGCCGCTGCGGTCCTTGGCCTCGACCGGATCCATATAATACAAGGCCGGCGTCGGTTCGAACGGCCGGGCGTCGCCGGTATCGATGTTGACAATCCCGCTGCAGAAACAGCCGGTCATCGCCAGCTTTCCGGTGGTCGTGTGATCCACCATGTAATCTTCTTCGCACAGGGTAAATACAATGCTGGGCCGAATCCGACGCACCAGTTCAATGACCTTCATCAAGGTTGGGCGATCGTACAGGATGAAAATATCAGCGCACTCCAGGCAATGATACTGAGCTCCGATGAGTGCGGCAGATTGGGCGGCTTCCTTTTTACGAATCCGGCTGATTTCTTCGCGGCTGTACTGCACGGTGCCGCCATCGCCGGGCGTCATCGTCGCGATATGCACCTGCCAGCCCCGCGCTGCCAATAACGCCAGCGTCCCCGTACAGAAAAACTCCGCATCATCCGGATGCGCGCCGATACTTAATGCCGCCTTTGGTTCCATAGAAACGCACTCTATCCAAGCAAGCCTTGGATGAAAGCAATATACACTTATATATATAAAACCTTGATTATGGTAAGACACATTTTTTATTCAATTGACTATACGTCCCAATAACACAATTACCTTTGTGACCTCAGCGTAATAGTTTTTTAATCGATTTAAGGTAATATTCACAGCATTACTTCTACCATGTGCAATAAGATTTCGGTGATTACAAATACTGTCAAGGGCAGCTTTCTGTGATTCAGAGATACTCTGCACAAATGAGTCTCTCCATGATTCATTGTAAGCCCCAAGAATCTGTCGCATCTTCTCTTCATTAAGATTCACTAAACGATCAAGGCTTGCGCTGACATAATTTGTGACATTCGGATGTGCTTTATCCTTAGTGAATTGCATAAGCTGCAAACGAACAGCGTTGTCTATGTGACCACTGACCAATACGCATAGATACTTTGCATAGTGGGCTTTTAATTCGTCGTCCTCACTTGTTCCTGCTTTCTCAATTAGATCGTCGATCCGTTGCTTTTCTCTGTGGATATCCCGGATCACCTGAGATCCTCGAATTTTTCCGTTGCGATTTGAATTCTTTTCCGAACATTGGGCTCATCAGAAGTGGCCGTCTTCCAGGCCTTTAAAAACTCTTCATCTCTTAAGAGCATATTATATTTCTGCTTGAATCCCTCATGATCTTTAATAGGTCCCTTCATGAGACGTCTAGCTACTGCAACCATAACCGCATCATAAACTGCCGCATTGAGAGCCCTCTCAGGTCGAAAAGCTTTTTTCCCTAAAGTGCGACTTAAAAATTCAACTGTTGGACAAAAAACCTTTTCCAGTTCTTCTCGATTATGCTTTTTAAAGGACCTATTCTTACCCATGCATTTATTTAAAAACTCTTTAATTGGGCGTTCATAGTGATCGAAGTCAAAATACAAAGCGAAGAAACGAAGTATTAGTTCTTGATCCTTCATTCGATTGTTTGGTTTTCCAAAAATCACTCTCCAGTGAATGTTATCTTTGAGTATCCCAAGTAAATCATTAAATTCTCCATGGTATATACAAGCACGAATTTCTTGTGGAACCAATTGCCTTCCACCAGTATTAATGCGTTCAAAGATATGATAAATACTGCTGTCATCATCAGAGGGCTGTTCTTGTTTCACCACAGTTGCATGAATTATTGAATCATCTAATCGCAATTTGTCTTCTGGCTCAAGAGTTCGATAAGTTCGGCCCTCAAAAGCTTCCTGTACTTCCTTTAATTTGAACTCTTTTCCCTTAAAAAGTCCTTCAGCAAACGTCCGCAGCGTTTGTAGTCTCTGTTGGCCATCTATAACCAACAACTTCTGAGATTCTTGCTCCTTTGAAAGGAATATGCCAGGCACTGGTAAACCCAAAAGAAGAGATTCAATGAAGCGAGATGCATCTCTTATTGTCCAAATAAAACTTCTTTGAAACGGCGGGATAAAAACACTTCCCTCTTGTAGTTTCTTTACCAGTACTTGAACTGTCCAATCAGCACCATAACTAGTGATGTCATATGTAAAGCTCAATAAATCCTTTTCTGATTCGTCTTGTATCTTAGCCGCTCGTTCCCTCACCATTGTATACCTCTCGTTTGAACCCGTATGAAAACACCGGTTTCCAAAAGATGAACAATACCACTTTTTATGTATTACGTCAATTTCTTTTGGAACTTGTAAAAAAGATAAATTCTTACGGGCAATATTGCTCCGGCAGGGCGCAGGTCATCCAGTCGGCGGCCAGTTGGGCCAGGTCCTCCAGATTGACTGTACAGTCGCCATTGACATCCCCGGCCATCTCGTCGCACGCCAAGGCCATCATGATCTCATAGTCGTTGCCGTCGAAGGCCTGCCAGACGATCACGCCGTCGCGGATATCCAGCTCGCTGTTCTGTTCGAACGGACAGGCAAGCCCCCTGCCGAGTCGAGTCGTTGCATCATAGACAACGACCTGCGCTATATCTTCTCCCTCGACAGGCCTGCGTAGTGACACGATCCACTGCCCATCCATCCGAACGCTTTCATCGCCGGTCGAATCCTCATCGAAGGTAAGCTGGTGAAAATAAGCCCCATCATAATACATGATCTCCCCGTCATTGCCGTCGTTCATCGTCCAGGCAATTCGCGGTCCGCTGACAAACGGATCCAAATGGTCCACATCCCCGAAGGTCAACCGCTGATAGGAATCTCCAAGATAATGAAAGACCTCCCAGTTATCATCGATTTGCTGCAACCACGCCACATGGTTTTCTCCGACCGATGTCCCTGTCGCGGCCTGGATATCGCCGGAAGCGATCATTTTCGCTTCCTGGCCGTCATGCACCCAGACTTCATTGGCATTCTGTCCGGTCTTAATCCATGCCGTCCAGAAACCATATAACGAGGGACGCTGATCCTGATACTCATCGTCGGTAATCGACTCTATTCCCCCTGCCGGGGTATAGCGAAGAATCTCCCAATCCTTCTTTCCGGTCTGCTGTCTCCAGACAATCTGCTGGTCCGAACAAACCGGCTCCCGATCGTCCCAGTCATTCGTCGTCAGCCGCACTATGCCCATCCCGTCGCTGACAAAAATTTCGTTGGTGCGATTGGCGGCCGCCTGGCCGTACCAGCAGATCGTCAGATTGGGATCTCCCACATGAATCCCAGGATACATATCGTCATAGGAATTGTCCGTCAACTGCCGAATCCGGCGCCCGTCATACCAGAGAATCTCATGATCCCCTCCGATCTGTGAATACCAGACGATCTGCCCTTTTGAGGTCTTCGGTCCCCGGTCGTGGACATTATTGTCGGTTAATTGGATGATTTTCCAGTTGGCCCCCGTCGCCATACAATGCCCCAGAAACGCCAAGGATAGAATGACCGCCGCCTTTTTCCACCGATTCATACACGATCCTCCGATTGTAGTTATAAACTCTCGATTTCCTATACCGGACAAGAAATAAAGAGTTTATCGTATCCCTGTTAGTAATACAACCTAAAAAATTGTGTTTTAGATTTTTTTTCACAATTTGTCGCCGCCATCGTACATCAGTCCACGATCTCCGATCCAATAGCGTACGATTTCTTTCAAAATTCTGTTGTTTTTAACCCTCCGGCGTTGAAATAACCGGCCCGCGATTGTGACAACACCTGTGAAAGGGCCCAAAAAGCCTGATGCTCGACTGTAAAAAAGAATGTAAGTGGTTACCAGAAAATGTTTTAAGGAGAATTGTCATGTTGTGGAAATGGTTCAAAAGAGGCGTGGTCATCACCGCCGCAGCAGCCGTAGTGGGCGGATTGGTCTTCGGGACAGAAGCCATCAGCTATGTAAAATCCTGCGCCCACTGGACCCGTTCGACGGTCAAGGATTCGGTCCCGATCGAATTTGAGCTCCAGCGGGCCCAGCAGCTTCTGGATGAAATCATGCCGGAAATTCACCAGAATATCCGCCTGATTGCCCAGGAAGAGGTAGAAATCGCCGCCCTCAAGTCCGATCTGACGCGCAGCCAGGAATCCTTTAGCGAAGAAGAGCAGCGGATCAAGGCCCTTCGCAACTGCCTGAACACACAGCAAGTCACATACACTTTCGCCGGGCGGGATTTCAATCGCGAGGAACTCAAGCAGGACCTGGCCTGGCGGTTCGAGCGGTTCAAAGAGGCCCAGATCGTAATGGACAGCAAGAAACAGATGCTCAACACCCGCGAAAACGCCCTGTCCGCCTCCATGCAGATGCTGGATCGGGCACGGACACAGAAACGCATCCTGGCCAGTAAGATCGAGGCCCTTCAGGCCAAGCACCGTCTGGTCAAGGCCAGCACCATCGGTTCCGGAGTACAGTTTGACAACAGCAAGATCGCCCAGACCGAAAAGCTGATCGGCGAAATCAAGAAACGTCTGGATGTCGCCGAGAAGGTCCTGGCCTATGAGAGCCACTTTGTCCAGACCGTGCCTGTGGAGAGCGTCCGGGAAACCGAACTACTCCAGGAAATCGATCAGCATTTCGCCCCTAAGGAAAGTACCGTAGAAGAGGTCCAAAAGACCGAATCCCTGGTTGCCGTCCATTAAAAGGGAATCGGGCGACAAGCGGAACAACCCTAAACGGATGAGAAATCATGGTTTTACCCACGAACACAACACGACAGATCAGTCAGGTTCGAGCCGGCCGAAACGAGAACGCCGCATGCCGCCGTTGCTTGTTCGGCCGCTCGGATCTGTGCCCGTGGGCCTGTGATCCCTTTGAAGCCGATTATGCCCTCATCGATGCCAGTTTCTATGGATCACAGAAGCCAAATCGGGCTGTCGAAAGCAGAAAGACCATGGTTTACGACCAGCACGGGAACTTGGTAGAATACAGTGCGGATTGTCCATCAATCAGGACGCATCGAATGTTGATAAAAGCGGGGCAAGCCCATGTTTAACATACGGCTTAAACAGATTGAATGTGCCATGCGGGACGGCCAGCTTGATGAAGCTTTTCGTCTTATCCAGGATGATCCCAAACTGGGCCGGTGCCGCAAAGGCCAGAAACTGACGGCCCGGCTGGCCCAGGCGATGACCCGGCGAGGCGGTGAGCATTTGTCCGCCGAACGGCTCAGTCATGCCCTGAACGACTGCAACAAGGCCGACAAGCTGGGCGGCAATCGCAACGAAATCGCAGACCTGCGAAAAGCGATCTGCAAGGCTATGGAAGCCAAACAATACACCCATCAACAGCGGGCCCAGATGCTGGCGACCGCCCAGGAGCAGATCGACAAGGGCTGGCTGACCGTGGGCGTGAATCTTCTGGATACGGTAGAACATCCGGACGCCGATCGGATCAAACAGCAGGCCGAAGCAGAACGCAAAAAGATCGAGGCGGCCGTGGAAAAGGTGCAGCAGGCCCTGAAACGCGATGATCTGACCGGGGCAATCGAACTTCTTCTGTATGCCGGGCCGGGGCGAAATCAACACGCTCCACTGACTGCGCTATGCTGCCAGGTGAAAGACAAGGCCGCTGAGCAGATCGCGGATCAGTTGAATCAGGGATGGATTGACGTCGCCTCCCATCTGCTCCATAAGGCGGACGCCCTGGATTGCGACAATGTGGGCTTGAATAAATACCGGGATGCGCTCAAACACTGCCGAAGAGCGGCGAATGATTTATATGCGGGTCATTGCCGTCAGGCAGCACAGTCTCTGGCCAAACTCAGGCTTCTGCTGCCCCATGCCAAATGGATCAGCGAGGCTCACAGCCAGGCCCAAAAGGCCGCCGAAGCCATGGATATCCTCCATACCGGTCCTCTGGGACTGCTGGAACCGGCCGTCTCGGATGAGGAAGGTTGCCGGGATCCGGAAGACGAACTGGTTTTTGAACGAAAAACCGAACCTATGCCGGTATTCCAAAACAAAACGGACAACGATGCCCTGCCGTCCCGATTCGTCATGCAGATCGACGGCGTAGGGGCCTTTTTAACCATCCGGGACAGCCAGGTCACGATCGGCCCGATCAGCTCTTCTCAGCGGCCCACGCTGGCCCTGATGGCCGCCGCTCATCTGCCGACGGCAACGATCGAACGCCACGATGAGGATTATATTCTGCGCAGCGGCCAGCCCATTCACATCGGAGAACGGCAAATCAGCGAAAAACTGCTGACCGACGGCGACAAAATCGCCCTTTCCATGCGGTGCCGCATGCGATTCCATAAGCCCAATGCCGCCAGCGCTACGGCCACGCTCCAACTGAGCAGCGCCCGATTGCCCCGGCCCGACATCAATCACGTGATCCTGATGGATCGCGAGATCCTTGTCGGTCCCGGCATCGGAAGCCATATTCGCACCGGCGATCTCTCGGAAACCATTACATTTTATCTGAAAAACGACCGGCTGTATTGCCGCACGGAGGAACCGATGATTATCGACGAAAAGAGCTGTTCGACGGAGACTCCTATTCCGCTGGATACAGCCGTTCAGATCGGAAAATTACACCTGGTGCTGGCTCGCCGCTGCGATTGAAATGTGAATCGTCCGTGACGAACTAAAATTTGTCACACATCGACCACAAAGGAGTCTACCCTGCGTATGAGCAGGTAGTCTTTTGGCGGGAAAGGAAATAAAAGTGAGGCGTCACAAGGGATTCTGAACGAAACGGAAGCAAATCATGCAGAGATTCCAATACCAATATGGTGACCGACCTCTGGAGGGGTATACGATCCAGCGGGGAGTAGGCCGCGGCGGGTTCGGAGAGGTCTATTACGCCATCAGCGACAGCGGCAAACAGGTCGCCCTGAAAACGTTGCAAACGTATGAACAGATCGAACTGCGAGGCATCAACCAGTGCATGAACCTCAAGAGTCCGCACCTGGTTACGATTTTCGATGTCAAGTACAATACCCAGGGCCGTCCTTTTGTGATCATGGAATATGTCAGCGGTCCCTCGCTGGCCGATCTGATCCAGGAATCGCCGGGAGGACTGGGGACCCAAAAGGCCGCCTTCTTCCTGCGGGAAATCGCCAAGGGGCTCAACTATCTGCACGAGTGCGGGATTGTACATCGGGACCTCAAACCCAGCAACATTTTCTATGAGGATGGAAGCATCAAGATCGGGGATTACGGCCTGAGTAAGGCCATGAACACCAGCCGGCACAGCGGCCAGACCATCACCGTCGGTACCGTCCATTATATGGCGCCGGAGATCGGCGCCGGATGTTACAATCGAAGCATCGATATCTATGCCCTGGGCATCGTGCTGTATGAGATGCTCACCGGCCAGGTGCCGTTCTTCGGCAACAGCCCCGCCGAAGTGCTGATGAAACACATGAGTTCCGAGCCGGATCTGACCGGTATGGACGAGACCTTTGCCCGGGTCATTCGCAGGGCCCTGGCCAAGGATCCAGAAAACCGCTACCAGAGCGTTCAGGAAATGGTCGAAGACGTGTTTGGCTCGGATCATATCCGCAATAGTGTATCCCAATTCTCTCCACAAAGTCTTTCGGTGGCGGCCGAAAAAATCGCCGGCAAGAATAAACCGCAGGCTCGTCCTACACCCGGGCATGCCGATACGCCCCCACCGATACCGCAACCGAAGCCGGCAGCGGCATCTCATGAAAACAGGTCGGAAACCAAGCCGTATCCACAAGTGCTTCTGGACGCGGCGGCGACCGATCCGGTCAATAAAAACCAGCGGATCATCCTGGCCGGGATCGCCGCTGCTGCCATCGCCATTGGCATCGGCCTGATGAGCAATATCCACGGGATGATTATTCCGGAGGCGTTCATCACCACGGCAATGATCTTTGTGGCAGGCAAGATTATTATTATATCCCGCTGGAAATGGCTGGCCGGCCTCGAAGACGACTCGGTCTGGCTGCGGCGATTTGCCCTGGGCGCCATCACGGCGATTCCTCTGGGAGCAATGGCGGCCATATCAAGTCGCGGTCTCAGGAGTCTCGGTCCAGGTACATGGTTGACCATCGCTCTGGCCGTATGCCTGGTGGACTGGTGGAAAGTCAGCACACCCGAGCGGAAAAAACGCGTTGATCTGGGGCATGCCTTATGGGCGGGTTTGCTGGCTTATCTTCTGGCGCTGGTTCTTCATGGTTCGGCCGCTTTCTCGGCAGGGGTGTTGGCAGGCGCATCCCTGGTAGTCCAGATCCTGACTCCATTTAGTATGTCGCGCAGCGCCATTCACGCCTACCATGAAAAACAGAAAAAGCCCGAGCCAGGCCCGCAATCCCAGGCCTCTACGCCACCACTGCCGCCTATTCCGCAGAACGCCGGACAGGCCGTCCGACAACAACCGCCGGCTATTCCACTTACGGCGCCCGGCGTAATGAAATCGGTCCCCAGAAGACACTCTGTCCCCGGAGCAATTCGCTTCCTGTGGCTGATCGTTTTTATTGCCCTCCTTGGCGTGGGCATAGGGACCATCGTTTTTTCTGTCGAGGAACGCGACGAGGCCTTCCTGGCGTTAGGCATTGCCTTTCTTTGGCTGGGTCTAATGGCCTTTCTTCGTATTTTCCAGGGTCGCTTTCGAAGTTGGTACGGGTATTTAATCCAGCCCTTCCTCAGTACCGTATGCGTTCTGACTATTATCGGTTCGTGCATTCTTCTGAGCGAGCGAGAGATTCCGGAAGCCATTGGAATCCCCCTGATCGTAATCGGCGGTCTTTGTTTTGTGGCCAGTTTTATCGCGTTAGGCATATTTCGCGGAAGACAAGAAAGAAAACAAGTCTACCAACAGCCGCAGCCGCCAAAACCTGTATCGACCAATACAGGACCAGTGCCGGGAGTAAGTCCCTATAAGCGGATCTGGGCATTGATCATGTGCGGCGGCTTCTTCGTCAGTCTGCCCGGGCTGCATCGGTTCTATGTAGGCAAGATCGGCACGGGGCTGTTGTGGTTCTTCACCGGCGGTTGCTTTGTGATCGGACAGGTCATCGACGCTATCATGATCCTGACCGGACAGTTTACGGATGCGCAGGGACGCGTCCTTTTGATGTGGGAAAATGAAGCCGAATTGACAGGGAAAGAAATGCCGGACAACGTCAAACAAGCCGCCATCGTGCGAGAGCAGGCCAAACGGCAACAGGCCGCTCAACAACAGCAAGTCCAACCTGATCGCCGCGAGGAAACCGTACAGAAGCCTTCTTATTATCCCCCTGTGTCGGCGCCCCGTATGCGGCCCGTTGTTCCGTATCATTCCTTCAATCCGATTACATGGATTTGCGCCTTTCTTGGGCATATCATTCTGTTGGTTGCTCTAGTGGTCGGCCTGGCTACCGCGGTGCATGTTCCGGATATCATCGCCGCCGGTTTCCCCGATCCTCATCTGAGTGAAGAGATCGGCAAAGCCCTGAATACGCAAAACTGGCCGGCGATGCTCGCACAGATCGGCCCGATTCTTACGGTTCTGCTGTTTCTGCTGGCGGCCACCCTATTGATCATCGGACGTCGCAACGGCGGCGCCATGTATATCCTGCGGGCGCTGATGGGGATTTTCGGCCTGCTGGCCGTGCAGTCCGTTTTGACCTCGGCCTTCGCTCATACCAGCGGCGCCATGCTGGCCAACGCCTTCCAGCAGCATAACTTTGAACAGGCATGGAATACCATGTTAAGCACCGTCCAGGCAACGCCGCTGTATACGGCGGCCGGGGTATTTATCCTTTCGGTCTTCATCCTGGCCTGGCCCCCCAGAAAACAAAAGGCAATAACCAGCGCTATCTAGTACAACAGGTAAATATGAGGTATGGATATGGCTATTTATGGTGTAACCAAGTTACTTATATTGCTGTTCATGGCAATTGCCGTAGGGATAATCATTGCCTTAGCCATCACAAAACGCGGTAGTAAGGTTATACCGGTTTTGCTGGCCGTCGGGGGGGCCGTTGTCGGGCTGCTTTTCGTACTGCGGTTTTTCGGATTTGCCGTTGTAAACGCTTCCTCTCACGCAGGTAATGGTATCCCGAGAATCGGCGTTTTTCCCATTGTGTTCCTGCCCGTCATCATGGCTTTCGTCGTGATAATCGCAGCGATAGCGAAAAGTAAGAATCCCGGCAAGATATTCGCAGGTATTTTAGTTTTTTGCGTTGTCTCCGGACTGCTGGCCTTGGGATTCCTTACTGTCAGCCACACTCGTGTTGCCACGGTTCCGTATGACAACCAACCGGCAGGATCCACTGTAGAAGCTGCTGCCGAGCAGATTCACGATTCCCATTCGATTGTATCCGACATGCCCGCGTTTGACGGGATTCCCGCCGTCTGGCACGAGGGCGTCGAGCAGGAGATGCCGGCGGATATGTATCCCTCCCAGGAAGCGGCCGTATCCGCCCTGGCCCGGCAAACCGGCAAGTTGGTCGACAAGGTTCTGGCCGGAGAACAGATATCTACTCAGGCGGAACTCTACGGCAATGACTTCGTCCAATTGCAGTTGTTTCAAAGGACACTGAACGATCGGTTTGGTATCGACACTCAGATTATACAGAGGACCGAGGCCCCAACATCGGCAGATTTTCAGCTTCTGCCTCAGAACAAGCTGATCTTCAAACTACGAAAAGAGGAGGAACGATTTCACTATCTGCTGCCGGATGATGCGGAAACCCGACAACTCCAAGGCTTGTTCGTCTTGACCGTAACCTATTTCGATCGTCTCGCACAAGCCCAGGTTCGATATCATGAAAAGCCCTGGCTGACAGACTTCCCGCAGTTCCAGTCGCAGCATCGTAATCATTCCTATCTCTTGGCGCGTTCCACTTCGTCGGCAACCTCCCAGGCGCAGGCAGAACGGGAGGCCATGACCCAGGCCACACGTCAGGTGGCTCATATGATCAACGAAATACGAATCCGCACGCCCAATCGCATGCTGGAGAGCGATTTGTCGGTAAATCCGGTTGACCTGGAGCGTCGTGGCATGATCTTCGACCGATTCACCCAGCAGTTCTACGCCGCCGCCGGCCCCATCTACCGAACGGCCCTGTTGATCGATACCTCCGAGATGACGATGGCCCCGCTGGTCCAGGAGAAAACCGCCATCATGCGATTAGAGCGGATTACCTGGGCCAAAATGATCCTGACCTTCCTCGGCATCGCCGGTTTGATCTGCATCGTGTATGCCTTCCTCAATGCGGCCACACGGGGATATTATACATGGTCGCTGCGCATTGCCGCCGTCGTCCTGGGACTGATCGGCCTGTTCGTCATCCTGAATTTCGCATGAATCCAAAGACCCAATCGTCGGGATCGAATGGTTTGGTGTTGACCTCCCAGAGAATCCCTGGCATCATAGAGTGCAGGAAACGGTATCGTAAACAGGTTTCTTCCATCGTTGATGAAATGCAGAGGAGTAGATGAGCGGGATCAGCAGGGCGGAAGAAGTGTTGCTGGAGCAGATTCGTTCCGGAGATCAGCAGGCCTGGTCGCAACTGGTCGTTCGGTACCGGGGTCGTCTTTTGTCCTTTGCCAGGACCAAACTCGGCCGGCGGGAAGACGCCGAGGATATTATCCAGGACACGTTTATCGGTTTTTTGACCGGGCTTGGCAGTTTCCGAGCGGACGCCGGGATCGAAACCTATCTGTTCACCATCCTGCGGCGTAAAATCATCAACAGTTACCGCAGCGCGCATGCCAAACACATCTGCCTCCTGCAGGATGTGTATCGCAGTACAGAACGCACGATCGGCGACAGCGACGCCTTCAGCGCTCTGGCGTCCGATGAGATGACCGCCAGTTTCTACGCCAGGAAGGAGGAACAGAATGAGCAGCTTCGCTCCACCCTTTCCGAAGCGCTGACGATTCTGGTTGACAACTACAAGAGCGCGTTGAATTTTCGTGACATGCAAATCATTGAACTGCTGTTTTACTGCCAGTTGTCCAATCAGGATGTGGCCAAAATCGTGGGCGTCAACGAGCGGAATATCGCCGTCATCAAGCATCGCTGCCTCAAACAGGTCCGGGACCATGCCGCCTCGGCCCGTATCGTTGTTTCCGACGAAACCCAACTGGAAGATCTGCTCACACAGGTCTGGGAGGCCGGCCGGCTCAGTTGCCCCAAACGAAGCACGATTGGCGCTTTTCTGCTTGGCACGCTGGATGGCGACTGGCGTGACTATGTCGACTTTCATCTGAATAAACTCGGGTGCCATTTTTGCCGGGCCAATCTGGCCGACCTGCAGGAGCAAACCGCCGACGACGAATCAAAACACCTTCAAAAACGCATTATGGAATCCACCGTAGGTTTTCTGCACAAGCCGCGGTAGACCGTTTTCTTCCGTCGTCGGAGAAACCATTTCGTATCGTTACGAAAATTCCCTATTGCCTTGCCGACGCGGCGGGAGTAGGCTGATATGCGTGTAAATCCATTAAAAAAAGAGAATTCCGCATGGAAAGGGGTGGAGCCATGAAAAAACAACACGTTACCCGACGGCGTTTTCTGCAACATTCGGCTTATGGGATCTGCGCTGCGTCTGTCCTGGCGCAGGTTTCCTTACAAGCCGCCGAGGGAACCATTCCCACCCGGCCACTGGGCTCTACGGGGGTCCAGGTATCGATGCTGGGCCTGGGGGGGCATCATATCGGACAAATCCGCGAAGATGCTCAATCCATTGCTTTTATCCGTAAGGCAATCGACCGGGGTGTGACGTTTCTGGACAATGCATGGGAATACCACAACGGCCGCAGTGAAGATCTTATGGGCCGGGCCCTGCTGGACGGATACCGAGCCAAGGCTTTCCTGATGACCAAACACCACGGACGGGACAAGAAAACCGCCATGCAGCATCTGGAAGACAGCCTGAAACGCCTTCGGACCGATGTGATCGATTTGTGGCAGTTTCATGAAATCGTCTATGATGCCGATCCGGGCATGATTTTCGCGCCGGGAGGCGGGATTGAGGCCGCCGAATTGGCCAAAAAACAGGGCAAAGTCCGATTTATCGGCTTTACCGGCCACAGAGACCCCCTGCTGCATCTAAAGATGCTGGCCTACGGGTATCCCTGGGACGCCGTACAAATGCCCCTCAACGTGCTGGATGCCCACTATAAAAGCTTTGAGCAGCATGTCGTGCCCATTCTGGTGCGCCGAAGGATCGGGATTATCGCCATGAAAACGCTGGGCAGCGGGTATGTCCTGCGGGCCAATGTCGTCACGCCGCAGGAGGCTCTGAATTACGTCTGGAGTCTGCCTGTTTCCACCCTTGTGTCAGGTATGGAATCGGAGGCAAGGCTCGAAGCCAACATCCGAACAACACAGGCGTTTACGCCGCTGAGTGAAGTCCAAAAGGCCGAGCTGCTGGCTAAATCAAGAGACGCCGCCCTGACAGGCAAATTCGAGCCGTTCAAAACCGCCCCTAACTTCGACGGCCCGATCGGCCGCGCCTTGCATGGAGTCGGTTAGTGGACCTTTTATAGCCCCTATCGAAATGAAGGAATACTATATTTTCAGTAGTAAAAACGGCAATTCAAAGTGCCATTTTGTTAGGGTTTCTTGGCTTTCGATAGAAAAACTCAAAAAATGACTCATGGGGGAGGAATGTTCCGACGATAGGAGAAATACAGCCGACAACACGATTGTTGTCGGGGCACCGGTATTGTCAGGAACAGGATTATCAATGCAGACTTCCCTGTTACAACAGGAAACGTTTATCCAGGGCTCTACCATATGCCCGGACTGCGCCGAACCGATCCCGCCCTATAGCACCTGTTGTTCCTGCAAGCAGTCCGTTGCCGCGCCGCAGGATCCACGCGGGAAATGGCATCACTCCACAACCTGGGTCATACTCGCTCTGCTGACCTTCGGACCTTTCGCCCTGCCGATGGTCTGGTTCCATCCCCGCTATAAATCCCTGACCAAAGCGGCTGTCAGCATCCTCGTCATAAGCCTGACCGCTGTCTTATGCTATGCCACCTATGCAGCTATTACATTTCTGATCGATCAGATCCATGCCCTGGGATCGAGTGTCATGTAAGCGGAGCCCTGTTGCTTCTGTCGCGCTGCATCCTCACATTCGACGTTCTGGGAAAGGGGCTTATTTGCAGGCAAAAACGAATTCGAGGGCATACCCTTCCGTTTTGGAAAAAAGACTGAAATATTCGGTTCCCGCACTCGGAATGGGACGCATATCCTGTCCTTTGGTCACGGTGGGGATGGAAATCCGGATTTCCTCGCCGCTAGTAGACAAGCGGGTTTTGAATCCGCCGATCGCCAGATTCACAACCTCGCCCAAAGCG
This sequence comes from Sedimentisphaerales bacterium, assembly GCA_016930745.1. Lineage (GTDB taxonomy): Bacteria > Planctomycetota > Phycisphaerae > Sedimentisphaerales > Anaerohalosphaeraceae > JAFGGE01. The sequence continues at coordinate 12,481 of JAFGGE010000027.1, read as the reverse complement.
TCATTTATCTCGCTCTCCTGGACAGGGTCGTCTTTTTCCAGCACCAACATAGCCCGGGTGATGGTCCTGGCGCAGTCGGCGCTGCACAGAAGAGTCAAAGAGCCTTTCCGGTCGCCGGTAAATGTAATGGCCGCGGCCAGAAGCAATCCGTTATGCCGGATCGCATCGTCCTGCTCCACACGCTCCAGAGGAAGCGAAACCATGGTGTCAAAGGCCTCGAACACGCTGGCCCAGAGATATTCACGCAACTCGGTAATCTGTATGGTACTCATTTTGCTTCAAACGGATAATCGACTCGTCGGGCCGGACACTTTCTAGTACGGCAACATCCCGCCACCTCGTACCCCATCTCCCTATCGACCCTTTTCGGGAGTGCCTTAAATCAAATCGCAACCTGTATACGGCCTGTCCCAACAGCGCAAAAAAAGGCCTCGTCGGAATTTCAACGAGGCCTTTCCATAGATAAATCATATTAGAATTTGAACACAAGGTCCAGTTGCAGCATGTCAAACTTTTCTTCCCGTATCGGCACGGGGGCACTTGCCCCTAGAGATTGACTTGAGCGGCACATAAAGCGCCTTACAATTATGGATGGATGAAAAATTTGGATGACTTTGCTCCCGGAGTCCGTTATCAATACCGAAAATGCCGTTTTCCCGGCGGATGGATCCTTCAAAAACAAGTTTTTCATTTCCGTCATCTTCCCTGCCCTTCTGATATTTTTTTCTTTTCGCCATACTATGGGACTAAAACTCTACTAAAATCGGTGCCACTCCATACGGAGGATTGACAGAATCCGGCATCCATGTTTTAATGCCGAATACTTCGATTGACCCGAATCGAATGGTTGTTTTCCTGTCGTTGGAATCTTATGATGGATCCTATAAATCGTCTTTTCTCGTCGAAAATCGAGGGGCTCACCGAAGCCCAGAAAAAGGCTGTTTGCCACAGGGACGGTCCCCTTCTGATTTTGGCCGGGCCGGGCAGCGGCAAGACCCGTGTGATCACGCATCGTATCGCCGCCCTGATTCAACAGGGGATCGCTCCCTGGAATATCTGCGCGATTACCTTTACGAACAAGGCCGCCGACGAAATGCGGGAACGCGTGGAAGCGATGGGTATCCGACGCGGCGTTCATGTCAGCACCTTCCACTCCCTGTGCGTACGGATCCTGCGGCAATACGCCGAATACGCCGGTCTGCGGCCCAATTTCAGCATCTACGACGAATCCGATCAGAAGCGGGTCATCAAGGAGGCTACTGCCTCCGTCGGAGTGGATGCAAGCCGTTTTCCTCCCGCCCGGATGCTGGCGGCCGTGTCCAATTGCAAGAATGATCTGGAAACCCCCGAGGATGTGGCCCAGCGGGCCGGCGAGTACTTCACGCAAATCCTCGCCAAAGTGTATCCGGCCTATCAAAAGCGGCTGGCCGACAACAACGCCCTGGATTTTGACGATCTGCTCGTAAAGACTGCCTTTCTCCTGCGGAATCAGCCGCAGATCCGGATCGAGTTGAGCGACCGGTATCGATATCTCCTGGTTGACGAGTATCAGGACACCAACCACGCCCAGTATCAGATCGCCAAAGGTCTGGCCCTGGCCCACGGCAATCTTTGCGTCACGGGCGATCCGGACCAGTCGATTTATCGTTGGCGCGGGGCGGATATCGAAAACATCCTGGCCTTCGAAAAAGACTGGCCTAACGCCACCGTCATCAAACTGGAGGAAAATTTCCGCTCCCGACCCCATATCCTGCAACTGGCCGACAAACTCATCGCGTTCAACGTCAAGCGGAAGATCAAAAGCCTGATTCCCACCCGGCAGGATGTGCCGGACGACACCGCGTTCCACTGCGCTCAGGACGAAAACGAAGAAGCCCGTTTCGTTGCCGGCGCAATCCGCGAAAAAATCGACGCCGGCATCGACGCCAACGAGATGGCGGTTTTTTACCGCGTCAATTCGATGAGCCGGGTCATCGAAGAGGCCTTTGTCCGCGAACAGATTCCCTACCAGGTCGTACGGGGCATCGAATTCTACAACCGCAAGGAAATCCGCGATATGCTGGGTTATCTGAAGCTGATCGCCAATCCGCAAGACGACATGGCTTTTTTGCGGGCGATTGACACCCATCCGCGCGGCATCGGGAAAACCACTATAGAAAGGGTACAGGCTTTTGCTGTCAGCCATCGTCTAAGCCTGGATGAGGCGGCGCGACAAGCCGGCCGGATCGATTCGGTGGCCAAAACCACTCAGAATAAGATCGTGGCTTTTGCCTCGCTGATCGACAAGCTCCGCAAGGGGGCGGATGGTCCGGTCGGCCCATTTATCCAACGAGTTTTCCAGGAGAGCGGCTACGGCGAGCACCTCAGTCTTGCCGGCCCGAAAGAAGAAAGCGCCATCGAGAACATCGAAGAACTGATCAATGCCGCCTCCCAGTACGATCAGATCACGGAAGCTCCGTCTCTGGCCGACTGGCTTCAGACGATCGCCTTATACAGCGATACCGACGCTTATCATCCCGACAGCGGCAAGGTCTCGCTGATGACCCTGCACGCCGCCAAAGGTCTGGAATTCGATCATGTTTTTATCATCGGGCTGGAGGATGGCCTTTTGCCGCACGAGCGGTCGATGGAAAAATCCGATGATTTGGAAGAGGAACGCCGATTGTTCTTTGTAGGAATTACGCGGGCCAGAGACAATGTGACGATAACCCTCAGCCGCTATCGGACCCTGCGCGGACAGATGCTTCGGACAACGCCGTCTCAGTTTCTTTTCGAGATCGGCTATGACGATCAGGATGATTTTATCGACGGTTACGATCCCAATACGCTTTCCAGGGATACGGATTACGGACAGGATGCCGATGAAGAAAAGAAACCCGTCTATGCTTTGAATCAGCTCGTCAAGCATCACAAATTCGGCCTGGGCCGCGTCAAGGAGTTTATCGATCTGGGACCGGATAGTATTATTGTGGTTCGTTTTAATTCCGGCCAAATCAAAACGCTCATGCTCAAATACGCCAATCTGGAAAAAGTCGTCGGCTGACTCTGAACAACGCCGGTTGCCGTCGATTTCTACATGTTTTCTCGTACATAGCGCACGGCGTTGTCGAAAATCATCATTCCATCGCTTTGCGGCTCTTCCAGCCGCGTCCAGTGCGGATGCTGCGTGGAATGCACGAACCGCTCCGGATGAGGCATCAATCCCAGCACGCGGCCGGTGGCGTCCGTCAGACCGGCGATTGAATCCACCGAGCCGTTGGGATTGATCGGAAAATCCCCCACATCGCCCTGGGCATCCACATACCGAAATGCCACATGCCCCTCGGAGCGCAAACGCTCCAGGATGGAGGCATCGCGCGTCACCAATTTCCCCTCTCCGTGGGCCACCGGTAAATAGATTCTGCGGTCGGCATCCAGAAACACGCAACGATCCGTTCCCGGCTGCAAATACACCCACCGGTCTTCGTACTTGCCGCTGTCGTTATCGGTAATGCTTACCGGCTGATTCTCGAAAGAAAACCCCATTTGCGCCAGGCCCGGCAGGATTCCCGCCTTGACCAGGACCTGAAATCCGTTGCAGATTCCCAGGACCAGCTTGCCGTCGTCGATACATCGGCGAATCGTTTCGGCCAGATGATAGATGACCTGATTGGCCAGGATTTTTCCCGCCGCGACGTCGTCCCCATAGCTGAATCCTCCCGGAAAAACGAGGATTTGACAGCGGTCCAGTGGCGCAGGATCTTCGATGAGCCGATTGATATGAATCCGCTCGGCCCGGGCGCCGGCCAGCTCCAGGGCATATTGTGTTTCTACATCACAGTTCACTCCGGCCGCCCGAAGTACTATCGCCTGAACGTTTTCCATGGCGTCAATTCGCTCCCATTTGTCATTCCGCCGACAGGTTACCCCAGCCACAACGGCGCCTGCCATGCGGTTTTCAACCGTTGTAATTCGGCGTCTATGACGATCTTTTGATGGCGATTCTTGATCGTAAGACGCGGCTCTTTCATCACCTCGCCAACCTGACCGAAAGGAAGATTCAGCATCAGCCGGGCAAAGGCGTCATAGTTCGACGGCGACACCTCGACAATATATCGGCTGTTCGATTCGCTGAAAAGCTGCTGATCGGTCCGCACGCAATCGTCGCTGGTCGGCAAGCCGCGCAGATCCGCCTCCACGCCGAATCCCCCCGCAAATGCCATCTCGGCCAGGGCGACCGCCAGTCCGCCTTCGCTGCAATCATGACAGGCGGCCACCAAACCCTTCAGGATCGCCTGATGAATTCGACAAGCTGTTTCCTTGGCAACCGCCGGATTTACTTGAGGAACATTGCCCCCCAGATGCCCTTTGCTATTATAATAATGCGATCCCCCCAGCTCATTACGGGTCAGGCCGATCATAAACAGTAGATTTCCCGGCCGCTTCACATCCATGCTGACACAACGGTTCACATCGTCCACCATGCCGATACCGCTGATCAACAGGGTATAAGGGATCGCGATGCGCGTGCCGTCTTCGCAGACAAACTCGTTGTTCAAAGAATCCTTGCCGGAAATGAACGGCGTTTCAAATCCCATTGCCCCATCCAGGCACGCCTGCGACGCCCGCACCAGGGCCCCCAGCGTCTCGGGGCGGGAACAATCGCCCCAGCAATAATTGTCCAGCAGCGCGATCCGGTCCGGCCGGGCTCCGACGCAGACCAGATTGCGGATCGCCTCGTCGATTCCCGCCATCGCCATCCAGTACGGATCGATATCCCCGTACATCGGATTCATCCCGCAACTCAGCGCTATCCCCTTGGCTGAGGTCAACCTGGGACGCAGCACGGCGGCATCGCTGGGGCCATCGTTGGCCGCCCCGGTCAGGGGCTTGATGACACTGCCGCCCTGCACTTCATGGTCATACTGGCGGATCACCCATTCCTTGCTGGCTACGTTGTAGGATCCAAGGATCTCCAGTAATTCCTGCGTATAATCGTCTTGGAACGGCAGGTCGGGCTCGCCCGGCGATCGGCTCTTCCAAACCGCCTTCCTCGCATAGCGGGCCAGTCCCTCATGCAGGAATTCCATATCCAGTCGACCGACCTGCACACCCTGATACCGAAGGGTCAGCATTTTATCATCCGTAAATCGGCCGATTACCGTCGCTTCGACATCCTCGCCGGCAAACAGCCTGCGAATCTCGTCCAGATTTTCCGGCTTGACCGCGATGACCATCCGTTCCTGGGCTTCGCTGATCCAGATTTCCGTGTAGTTCAATCCGGCATATTTAAGGGGTACGGTTTCCAGGTCCACCACAGCGCCCAGTGTTTCTCCCATTTCCCCGACAGCGCTGCTCAATCCCCCTGCCCCGCAATCGGTAATCGCTTCATAGAGGCCCCGATTGCGAGCGACCAGCAGCGTATCAAGCATCTTTTTTTCCGTGATCGCGTTTCCGATCTGGACCGCATGGGAAAAGATATCCTCATGCTCGTGCGTCATCTCTCCGCTGGAAAACGTGGCTCCATGAATGCCGTCACGCCCGGTCCGGCCGCCGACCACCAGGATCAGATGGCCCGACTGGGGACGCTTGAAGCATTTGTCCCGCGGGAGCAATCCGACATTTCCACAGAACACCAGAGGATTGGCGATATAGCGATCATCGAAATAGATAGCGCCGTTGACCGTCGGGATTCCCATGCGATTGCCGTAATCCCGTACTCCGCTTACAACGCCTTTCATAATCCGCCTTGGGTGAAGCACCCCCTTGGGCACATCCTTCAACTTCGTATCCGGCGGAGCGAAACAAAAGACGTCGGTATTCGCGATAGGCCTGGCGCCCATACCTGTACCCATCGGATCGCGGATCACCCCGCCGATGCCTGTCGCCGCCCCGCCGTACGGATCCAGCGCCGACGGATGATTATGCGTCTCCACCTTGAAACAAACGGCCGTATCCTCGTCAAATTCGATCACGCCCGCATTATCGGCGAACACGCTGATACACCAGTCTTTATTCAGATCCTGCGTCGCCTTGAAAACCGTTTCTTTCAGCAGGTTGTCGAAATGAATTGGTTTGCCGTCAAAATCCATATCCACGCTGCTTTTGAGCGTCTTGTGAACGCAGTGCTCGCTCCAGGTCTGGGCCAGGGTTTCCATCTCGATATCGGTTGGTTGCCGTCCCAGAGACTGATAGTGCTGCTGGATCGTTCGCATTTCCGTCAGGGTTAGAAACAGATCCCGATCTTTGCTCAATTGTTTCAGTGCATCGTCATTCAATCCCAAAATCGGTATTTGCGTCACGGAAAGCTGATACGGACGCGTATGCGAACTGGGCGGTTCGCTGTCCGTTCCTGTAATGACCTCTTCGATACAATCGTTGGCCAGAATGCGTCGAGCGATGGTTTCGGTTTGCTCGTCCGTAATCCGTCCCACCAGAATATACTTTCGCGCTGTTCGGACATGGGCTCCTGCCACTCCCATGTCGGCCAGGGCGGCCACCACCGATTCGGCAACCGGATCGGTCACGCCGCTTTTCAGGTGCACCTCGATAAGAGTCGCCGGCATCGGACCGGCCGGGATGTCGCTGCGCCCGATCCGGTATTCCTGGCAGACCATATCCGTTAACAACTCGCGGGCCACCCGCTCGGCAAAAGCGCGATCCATTTCCGCCTCGATCAGATAGACCCTGGCTGTGTATACACCCTCTACCGAGGAGATTCCCAGCTCCCGAATGTCCTCCAGGACCGCCCGGCCCCGCGCATCGACAAAGCCCTTACGGTTGGAAACCTCAAAACGCCATTGTGCCACGTTCGTTCCTTCTGTCGTTTCTGTTTCGCCCTTCGATAATCCCCATGCCGCCTGCCGGATGTACGCCCAGCGTCCCGCGGCTGAATTGTCACAACAATTCTTTATTTCGAATCTTGTAGTCGATCAACTCGGCGCGACGCGATCGGGCCTGTTCGAGCAGCTTTTCGACCTGTTTTATATTCCCGGCCCGAATCGCCGTCTGCAGACGCAATAGCTCCTTGACCACCCGATGAATGCCCCGCACCACATTGTCACTGTTGGTCGCCAGGATATCCGTCCAGATATTGGTAGGCCCCGATGCGATGCGCGAGGTGTCGATGAATCCCTTGCCTGCAAAGAGCAACCGGCCCGGATCGCTGGCGTTGACCAGGGCGACCGCCAATACATGGGGCAGATGGCTGACGTATCCCAGCGTTCGGTCATGCTCGGCCGGCCCCATGATGTGCACCGTGCAACCCAGAGTCTCCCAGAACCATTGGAGCAAGAGCAAAGACTCCTCATCGGAGCCCGCTTTTCGGGTCAGGACACATCGGGCGCCGGCCAGCAGATCATCCCGTGCGAATTCAATTCCCCGCTTTTCGCTGCCGGCAATCGGATGGGAACCGATATAATGAACATGCCTGGGTAGATGGACTTCGGCCCAGTGGTGCGGATGAACCTTGGTAGAGCCCACATCGGTTACAATGCACCCCGGTTTCAGGTGCTCTGCGATTTCCTGAAACATATCTTCAAAAGTACTCAGCGGCGTCGCCAAAATGACCAAATCCGCATTCTGCACACTTTCTGCAAGTTCCTCGTAGATTTCATGGGCCACCTCCAGTTCCTTCGCTTTTTTACGTGTCGTGGCCCGATGGCTGTATCCCACAGCCCGAATCCGAGGCAGAGACCGCATGACCGCCAGAGTTACGCTGGCGCCCAACAGGCCCATTCCCAACACAGTGACTTGCCGTAAGTCTTTCAAAGGAAAACCTTTACAGAAATTTCACGCAGTTTACCCACGGTCCAAAGGGTAGCGGCTGGACCCGGCAATGTCAATTTTTTTCTTCCCTTTGGTCTTTGAAATTGTTATTATGCGGGATCGGAATTGAGCCCATGGACCGGGCTGTACAGAAATTGATTTCTGATCCATTCTTGTGGACAGAATTTTTTTACGTCTATAAACGACACGCCGGCATAACGGGATAATGGCAAACGGAACGAGAAAAAACAACGGCCTTCAGTATCTGCCGTTCGAGAATCGCGTCGCGAAGATCGATCGCGAGATTGCCGATTTGCGTGAACAAGCCGGAGAAATCACTAATAATGCCGACCGTATCCGTCGTCTGCAGCAGGATCTGGCCGCCGAGCTGATGCGTTTGTACTCCAACCTGACGCCCTGGCAGATTGTCCAGGTCTCCCGGCATCCTCAGCGTCCTCTGTTCCGCGATTACCTCAATCTCATGATCAAGGACCACCGTGAATTGCACGGGGATCGCTGTTTTGGCGATGATCCGGCCATCGTAACCGCTTTTGGACAGATTGGCCGCGAAAAAGTCCTGGTTGTCGGTCAGGAAAAAGGCCGGGATATCAAGGAAAAAATCGCGTGTAATTTCGGCTGCCCGAATCCGGAAGGTTACCGCAAGGCCTTGGCCAAGATGAAACTGGCCGAGAAATTCGGTCTTCCGATTATCACTTTTATCGACACGCCCGGAGCGTATCCCGGCATTGGCGCTGAAGAACGGGGGCAGGCTCAGGCTATTGCCGTCAATCTGCGGGAGATGTCGCGGCTCCGCGTTCCGATCATCTGTATTGTTATCGGCGAAGGGGGCTCCGGCGGCGCCCTGGGCATCGGCGTGGGCGATCGAATGGCCATCCTCCAGTACGCCTATTACTCGGTGATTTCCCCGGAAGGCTGTGCGGGCATCCTCTGGCATGATGGGACCCAGGCCGATAAGGCCGCTCAGGCCCTGCGCCTGACAGCCCCGGAATTAAAGGAGCTTGAAATTGTAGATGCCATTATCCCGGAATCCCTTGGCGGCGCTCATCGCAACCACCACGATACGATCTTTAATGTAGAACAGTACATTACAAGGACGCTGCGGGATCTCAAACGTCTCAAAATCGAAACTCTGCTGGAAAACCGCTACAAAAAGATCCTCGCGATTGGCGGCAGTGAGCAAAAAATCCTCAAAAGCCGCATCGAAAAACCCAAAATACCCGACCGTCTGTCCGTGGAAGCCCAACTTAGGGATATGGACAAAATCCCCCTCGAAGAAGAAACGCCTCTCGGAACGCCGATCCACGAAATCGACTGATTTTTTACCGTTATGCAATCGACCGACTTTTTTCGCGGCGCTGCAGCAGGATCTGCTCGGCGATTTTGACTGGTATGCGGGCATACCGAAGCATTTCCATGGAAAAAGTAGCCATCCCCTTGCTCAAACCGCGGATCACTGTCGCATATCCGAACATGCTCGCCAGCGGCACCTCCGCCCGAATCACGGCATAGGCGCTGCGCATCTCCGTTCCGACAATGATCCCCCGCCGCGAATTCAGGTCTCCCACGATGGCCCCCTGGAACTCGCCGGGCGTCTCGATCTCCACCTTCATGACCGGCTCCAGCAGGCATGGTTTCGAACGACGAAATGCTTCCAGAAACGCATCCCGACCCGCGATCCGGAAAGCCATTTCACTCGAATCGACCTCGTGATACGATCCATCTTCCAGAACCGCTTTACAGCCAACGATCTCATAGCCGGCCAAAGGCCCCCGCTTCATCGCCGCCTGGAAACCCTTGTTCACCGCCGGGATATATTCGCTCGGGATCCGCCCACAGGTGATCTGATCTTCGAATTCATAGGCCGCATCGGCATCTGTCGGCAGCGGAATCAATCGACCGACCACATGGGCGAACTGCCCGGAGCCGCCGGTCTGCTTTTTGTGACGATAGTTGAAACTCGCCTCCACGGTCGGCGCTTCCCGATAACTCACATTCGGAACGCCCACCGTTACCTGGGCCTTGAACTCCCGGCGCATTCGCTCCACATACACATCCAGATGCAGCTCCCCCATCCCCGCGATGATCGTCTGCCCGGTCTCCGGATCGGTATGCACGCGGAAGGTCGGATCCTCCTTCATAAACCGGCTCAATGCCTTGGCCATCCGCTCCTGATCGGCCGAACTGGCCGGCGTGATCGAAAGACTGATGACCGGGTCGGCCACGAAAATGCTTTCCAGAGAATAATTCAGCCCCTGGCCGCAGATCGTATCGCCGCTGGCGCAATCCACCGCCAGCAGGGCGACAATATCCCCCGGACCGGCATCGGTAATATCCTCGCGGTCGTTGGCGTGCATCCGCACAATCCGCCCGATGCGCTGCATCCGATTGGTCCGGGCGTTGCGGTATTGCTGTCCCTTGATAAGCCGGCCCTGATACACCCGCACATAGCTCAACTGCCCGAACGATTCGTCGGTGATCTTGAACACCATCGCTACCAGCGGCGCATCCGGATCGCTGGCCAGCGGCGTCTCGGACCCTTCATTGTCATGGTTGCGGGCAAAACAGGAACGGTCCATCGGGCTGGGCAGATATTCGCCTACCGCATCCATCAGGGGTTGTACGCCCTTGTTTTTGAAGGCCGAACCCACCATTACCGGCACGATATCCCGGTTGATGGTCGCCTCGCGAATGGCCTGCCGAATCGTATCGATTTCCACGGGCTTGTCATCCAGCAGCCGTTCCAGAATCGTATCGCTGAACATGCTCAGGGCATCGAGCATTTTTTCACGCGCTTTGGCCGCCGCATCGACATATCGGGCTGGAATGGGGCCGCGAACCACTTTTTCCCCATCGCTGCCCTCAAACTGAATCGCTTCCATCGTGACCAGATCGATCACGCCCTCGAAATCCTCACCCAAGCCCATGGGAATCTGGACAGGAACCGCATTCAATCCCAGCTTTTCGGCCAGTTCCTGACAGACGCGTTCCGGATCGGCCCCGACCCGGTCCATCTTATTGATAAAGGCGATCCGCGGAACGCGATACCGCTTCATCTGCTGATCCACCGTCACGGACTGGCTCTGCACCCCGCCGACGGCGCACAGCACCATGATCGCCCCATCGAGCACGCGCAGCGACCGCTCGACCTCTACGGTAAAATCCACATGGCCGGGCGTATCGATCAGATTGACGCATTTGCCCTTCCAGCTTACCTGGGTGGCCGCGGAGGTAATGGTAATGCCCCGCTCGCGCTCCAGTTCCATGTAGTCCATGGTCGCGCCGCCTTTGTCGGAGTGCACTTCCTGCATCCGGTGAATCCGGCCGGCGTAAAATAAAATCCGCTCGCTCAGGGTCGTCTTGCCCGAGTCGATATGGGCGGAAATCCCAATATTTCGAATGTTACGAATCGATTCCATGTTCCTTTACTTTCTTCTGCCTGCACGTCAAAAATCATCTCCATCCTGTCTTTCCATGCCGTCATCCGGCACGAGCCCCAACCCATAAAGAAAAACATTCCCCATGGTTTGTAGAGGGGTTTATCGACAAGTGGAGGGTTGAACTCCAATTGAGAAAACTCAAGAATCCGTTAGTATAGAGGTCTTTTTAGCCAAAATCAAGAAAAAATTACGAAAAATCGGGTGTTCAGAGGGAAAAACCGCTTTTTACGGCCAAAAAGCGGCGATGGCGATGATCAGCCAGATAAGAAATCCGATGGAAAATTTGGCCGAAGTTCCGATCAGAACCCCCATCCCGGCCCCCATACCGGTCCGCACGGCCTGATGCCCCCGTCCCGCGGAACGTTCCAGAAACCCGCTGATCAGCCCGGCACCCAGACAGGCCCCCAGCAGAGTGCCTATGACGGGGATCGGAATCAGGAAGGTACCGAAGATGCCGCCGGCGATCGTGCCTCCGATAGCGCCCAGGGCCGATTTCCAGCTTGCCCCGGCCCGGCGGGCCCCGCCCATACCCGCAAAAAACTCGATGATCTCCCCTGCCGCCGCCAACAGGGCGATTCCAATCAGGGTATATTTACTGAACAGGGCCTCCGGCCGCCACCAGGCAAACAGAATGGTCGTGGCGACGATCAGCCAGTTGCCCGGCAGGGCCAGCAGGGTCAGGGCCAGCCAGCAGAGATTCAACAATACCAGAATGACCAACAGGACATAAACCATGCCCGAATTCTACCGAAACCAAGCCCCGGAAGGAAAGGAAAATGCCCTATACACGGTTAAACCGCCGGCTACAATCCCGCCTGCTGGGCATACAGGGCGGCGATTTCGGCGCTGCTCAACGCCCGGTCGTAGATCCGCACATCATCAATCAGGCCGGTAAAGTAATGACCACTAATATCAGCGCCAATGCGCATGTCCTCCCCGGCAATCGTGTTGATAGTACTTGCCGTGATTGTCAGAGCCTCTGGAGGTTCAGGCTGTCCATTGATATATAACAAGATATCTTCAGTATTGTCTCCACCTTCAGGCAGAACTACAGCTACATGAATCCATTCTCCCGTCGTAACAACCGTGTTGCTATAAATAGCTCCGCCATTGGTCTGGAAGCGAAGGTTGCCCAGATAATTGATACGGATGTTCCAAAGACTGCCGGGTTGACCTGTACTACCCCAATAAAAAATATGCCTCTTCAGAAAAATTTGTGGGTTTCAATCGGTTCTGGTAACGCACCAAGATTATGATATAAGGCCAATTCCAGCGTT
>JAFGGE010000243.1 GCA_016930745.1 Sedimentisphaerales bacterium | reverse complement strand
TGGTTTTCTGTGGCCGGTCCGGCAATGGGACGGTTTTCCAAAGGGGATCCCGAGATCAGATCCTGTAGAATCCGTTCGATGGAATCCCGTTGATCCAGCCCGACTACCGCATCGATCTCCTCCACCGTCTCACGCAAGGCTTCGCCCATTCGCTGGGACAGGCAGCCGGCTACAACCACCCTGCCTACCTTGCCCCGGCGTTTCTGTTTGACGGCCTTGCGGATAGCCTGGATCGCTTCCTGCCGGGCCGGCTCGATAAAACCGCAGGTATTGATTACGACGATATCGGCCTGGTCCGGATCGGCCCCGATCAGAAAACCCGCCTGGCCGATCCGCGCCAGCATCACCTCGCTGTCGATGAGATTCTTCGGGCATCCCAAAGCGACAAATCCTACCCGTATTTGTTTTTCTTGCCGATTTCGATCCATAGTTGCCGAAGATAGCATACTATCGGAACCTGGTCTACGGTTTTCGAAAATTCAGGGAACTTTTAACCTCTTTATTCGTCTAAGAAACAAAGCGTTTTCGTGCGCCCAAGTGTTTATCTTGTAAAGACATACGAAGACGGATCGTGATTGTGGCAATATCGGCCACAACCGGGAACGTCGTATTTGTCAGGAAAGAACACGCAATCGAGCAGACGGCAAGACAAAGGAGTTGGGAACCGGACAATAGTTACAGCCGTCGACAAGGAAATGCCGATGTCAAGACGATCAGGGAATATTTTTTTTGAGGGAAATTTATGACCGGGACCGTCGGATCGGGCAAAACCGCCCGGCTCAGTGTCAAAAATCTGTTTTTCTGGACAGCGACGGGCGTGTGTTTGGCCGCTGTGATCTCCGGATGCGGCGATTTTTTCGCCTCCAAACCCACCGAGATCGAATCGATGAACCTCCTGCGTGAACTGGAAACCGTCAAACCAAGCCCCACCGCGGATATCTCCCTGCCGGAGGTCTACCGTGAACCGCCCAAAATCATGGAGACCCTCGTGGGCGACAAAAAAGACGCCCGTCTGTTCTACTTTTCCCGCTATCACACCGTGGATAAACTCAAGGCCCTGATCGACCAGCAATACATGAAAATCTTTCAGGTGGGCAAACAGCAGCTTCCCAAGCCCGATTACAACGTGGCGATCAACGCAGGCACCAATCAAATGATCGTTCGCTGCCCGTCCGTCGAGGACGCCCAGGAAGTGCTCAAATTCCTCGAACGGGTGGATGTCCCGCCGATTCAGGTCCGGATCGATTGCCTGATCTCCGAGGTCTACGCCGATCATACATTGGACTGGGAGACAAGGATCAATATTGAAAATCTGTTCGGGGAAGGGATTGAATTAAGCGGGTATATGCCCGGCGCGGCCCTGCGGGATGCGGCGCGCAACGGATTCGGGATGGATGTCGGATATGAAGACCGCGACGCCAAACCGGGACATGAATTCAACACCATGGTGGATCTGCTGGTCTCGCGCGGGTATCTCAAAATCCTGATGAATCCGTCTCTTGAAGTGGTCAACGGAGAAACCGCCCGCATCAACACCAGCGACCATGTACGATTGGATACCGTCCAGGATATCTTGCCGACGGGGTATATCAAAACCGCCACTCGTTATGTCGATATCGTGGATTCGCTGGAAATAACGCCCCGAGTGTTCGCGGACGGTTTTATCGGGATCAAAACCCGCGCCCTGATCGGATCCAAGGCCACGCCGGAAGGGGTTACCCAAAGCCCGATCATCACCACGCGAGAAATCAACGTCGATGAAAACCGTGTTCGGCCCGGGCAAAGCCTTGTCATTGGAGGCATTCGGAAAACAGAACAGCGAAGTGTGGTGCGCGGCGTGCCGTTCCTGAAAGACCTTCCGTTTGTGGGAATTTTGTTTTCCAGCAAGGATTTTGAAGAACGGGGCAAAGAGGTCCTGTTTATCCTGACGCCGACGATTTCCACCGGCGGCATCCCGAATGAGGACATGGTCGCCGAGATTCAGAGAAAGCATACCCCGGTCCGCGACCGCTCTTTCATGGAGCACCTTGTCGATCCGCTTGGGTCAAACATTTATACCGAACTGGTGGAAGAAGAAGCGACCAACGCCGAGGTGCGTCGGACCCGGGCGGAGATGCAGCGCCTCGCCGCCGAGCGCAAGGCCAAAGAACTGGAAGAAGAATTGGCCAAGATCAGCGGGCAGGCCGACCAGGCGGCCCAGCGAGCCACACAGGCCCAGGCCGAGACCGAAGCGGTCAAAGGCGCCATAGAGGAACAAAAAGCCAAAGCGGCCGCCGCCCAGCAGGAAAAGGAAAAACTGGCCGCCGAAGTGCAGAAATTGACCGAGGCCGCCCAGGCCGCCCGCACGGAAGCCGACAAGGCCAAACAGGAGGCCGCCGCCGCCAAGGCCGCCGCCGACAAGGCCAAGAAGGACGCCGAGGCCGAGATCGACAAGTGGATGAAACAGGCCGAGGAAAAGAGCAAAGAGGCCGGCACTCCTGCTCCGGCGGAGAAACCCGCCGATAAAGAAGCGGAAAAAACCAAATCCTAGTCGGGCGTGTCGGCACGAGGGAGATACGAGATCAACGAATGAGGTATAAATCAGGATATCGCGTTTCTCTGGGCATAATACTGCTCTGGCTTGGCGTCGCCTCGACGGTCCGGGGGGATTTGAATTTTTTCCAGTCCAAACCCACCGAACTGGAATCGATGAACATTATTCGGGAGCTGTATCAGCTCAAACCCGTTCCCGGCGTCGGTATCCCCAGACCCGAAATCTATTCCCGCCCTCCGGAAATCGTCGAAGGTACGATTTCCGGTAATCCGGAGGCCAAACTGTATTATTTCTGCCAATACCACAGCGCCGGCGAACTGGTTGGCCTGCTCTCCAGCCAGTTTGTCGAGGACCTGAATGACAACGCGGGCAATCCCATCCCGGGCGTACCGTATAATATCAGCCAGAATCCGTCCACCCAACAGATTATCGTGGCCTGTTCCAACCGTCCGTACGCTGAGCAGGTGCTTGCTTTTCTTCGGCAAGTGGATGTGCCCCCCATCCAGGTCAAAATCGACTGCCTGGTATCGGAGGTCTATGCTGATCACACCATGGACTGGCAGACACAGATGGAGATCGAAAATCTGTTCGGCCAGGAAATCACGCTGTCAGGCCTTTTACCCGGGGCCGCTTTGCGCGACGCCGCAAGAAACAGTTTTGGAATGGATTTGGGGTATGTCACCCAGGCCGACCAGCCCGGCCATAAATTCTCATTTCTTATCGATATGCTCGCTTCACGCGGGTATCTCAAGGTTCTGATGAATCCGCAGCTGGAAGTAGTGAATGGGCAATCGGCAACCATCAGGGCCGTGGAAAATCCTCCTTTGCAGGATGTCAGTACCGTGGATTCGTCAGGCAATGTGATCTTCAGCGGCAAAACGTATGCCCAGGTCGTGGATTCTCTCCAGATCACACCGACGGTCTTTATCGATGGGACCATCGGGATTCGCACCCAGATCATAACCGGCTCCAAATCCACACCGGAAGGAGTGGCCCAGAATCCGATCGTCACCCAACGCGAGATTATCGTGAAAGAAAACCGCGTCCGCAGCGGGCAAAGTCTGGTCATCGGCGGCATCACCAAGACCGAGCAGCGCTCGGTCGTCCGCGGCGTTCCCCTGCTGAAAGACATCCCCATCGTGGGCATTATGTTTTCCTCCAAGGATTACGAGGAACGGGGCAAAGAAGTTTTATTTATCATTACCCCGACGATTTCCCTCGGCGGAGTGCCCAACGATGAGGTTGTCGCCGAAATGCACATCAAGCACGATCCGCTGCCCGACCAGTCCCTGATGGGCACGATTGTCGATCCCTTCGGGGCCGGGGTGTACACCAAGCTGGTGGAAGGGGAAGCCACCCGCGCCGACGTGCGGCGTACGCAGGCGGAAATGGACAAGCTCCATGCCCAGCGCAAGGCCAGGGAACTGGAAGACAAGCTCGACAAGGTGCGGCGGCAGATCGAAGCCGACTACCAGCGAACCACTCAGTCCCAGGAAAAGATCGAGCAGGTAAAGACGACTCTGGATGAGGCGACGGTCACGGCGACGGCCGCCCAGACTGAAGCACAGCAGGCCCAGAAAGCCCTCGAAGACGTCAAGACCGCCCAGGCCGCCGCCGAAGCGGAAAAACAGCAGGCCCTGGCCGAAAAAGCCGCCGCCGAAAAGGCCAAGCAGGATACCGAAGCCGAGATCGCGGCATGGCTGAAGTCCCGTGAAAAACAGGCTGCCCAGGGCGAACCGCCCAAACAGGAAACTCCCCCGCCGCCCAAGTAACTCCAGCGGTTCACCACGGCTCGATCTCGTGCGGCATCTCTTCCAGAGGACATCCCGAACATTTCGGTTTGGGTTTGCAGTGTTCCTTTCCCACACGCACAAGCAGGGCGTGGTATTCGTTGTATAACGGCGCCTCCGGCGGCAGGGCGCTCTCGAACATCTCCCGCACCTGCTCATATCCGGCCTCCGGCTCCAGCAGTCCATGCCGGGCCAGAACACGGCAGGTATAGGCATCCACCACAAACACGCATCGGTTCAGCGCGTAAAGTAAAATCGAATCGGCGGTCTCGGCCCCGATTCCATGAATCGCCAGCAATTCTTCCCGCAGAGAGTATGTATCCGCCGATTCCATCCGAACAAGGTCGCCGTCGAACCGTGCAAACAGCCAGTCGAGGTAATTCTTCAGCCGCCGGGCCTTGATGTTGTAGTAACCCGCCGGGCGGATTAGTTCGGCCAGTTGTTCGGGCTTCAAGCCATGCATCGCCTCGACGGACAGACAATCGGCCCGCTTCAGGTTACCGATGGCCTTCTCCACATTCTGCCAGTTGGTATTCTGCGTAAGGATCGCCCCGATCATCACCTCGAAGGGCGTATCTCCGGGCCACCAATGCTGAGGCCCGAAACGATCCAGCAGGCGATTATAGATCTCCATCAATGGCGTCCGGCACATCGATTCTGTCCCTGTTCCACAACGCGATGTCTAAATTCGATCCTTTTCTCTTTACAATTTACCGTATGTGGCATACCTTCTTGCCGAACAGGAGTCGCTCTCGTACGGATACGAGCAAGGCGGACGCCTGCCGGAAAGAAGACCCGTGGCTCGCAGGAAAGATAAAGACAAGGACAGTCGCAGTCAACTGGTAACCTACCTGAAGGATTCGTATTGGGACCGTACCAGCCGGCCGATCTACGCCCTGCTTTATCTCCTGGGCTTTCTGATTTTCTACGAGATGGGCACCATTCTAATCAATCCGGAGGCCCTTTCCCGCTCCTTAACCGACCTGCAGGGGCGGGTCATGGCGTTTGCCTGGGTGCAGGAGATTCTGGCTCTGATCGGCTTTTCCGGCCGCACCCTGTGGATCGCTACCCCGCTGGTCGTCGTGGTTATCCTGTTCGCCTTCCAGATCACCTCCCGCACGCGATGGTCGATCCACTTCAAAGACTTCATCCCCATGACGTTTGAGTGTATCCTCCTGGCGGCCCCTCTGGTCGTACTGAGCCTGGTGATCAATCGAACTCCCAATCCCCCCCCGCCGCCGGTCCCAACCGCCGAAAACGTCATCCATCGGACACCGGGCGCGGAAACCGCCGTCGGCGTCTCATGGTCCGTTCCTTCCTTGCAGGCCGCCTCTCAAGGGGCTCCACGAAAGCAGGCCCATCCGTTGTTCGTGGAGATCGTCACGGGCATTGGGGCGGGTATTTACGAGGAGCTGATCTTTCGGCTGGTACTGATCTGCCTGCTGATGCTCTTGTTTCAGGATGTACTGCGGATGGATAAATCCATGGCGATTCTTCTGTCGATCGTGCTGTCGGCCCTGGCCTTCAGCATCCATCATCATGTGGGTTTTATCGCCGGCCAGTTCGATACCCTCGAGCGGTTCCGCTGGCAGCCGTTTCTCTTTCGCACCCTGGCTGGAGCGTATTTCGCCGGTCTGTTTGCCCTGCGGGGATTCGGCATCGCCGCCGGCACACACGCCTTTTACGATATCATCGCCGCCGTTCTTAAATACAGTGTCATGGGCGGGGGACAATAAAACCTAAAACCGGAAAAATTCTCAAAAAAAATTAAAGTTCTTACTTCTGCAATCACACCGACTTGCAAAACAATCGTCCGATAAGCATTTCGTATTGTCCTGTCAATACTGATAACGCCCTTGCTTTTTGTGCCCGTTTTGGAGTATAATACGGACGTGAAGAACATAGGATTGTACCTTTTGCACAGGCTTTAGGATATGGATGGACCGAAAACCAACGTGGCTGTCAGCGAGCTGGCGTTCTCCCTCTATCAGCGGCCGCTCCATCCGGAATTGTTCGAGATTTACTCCCGCCGCCATCTGAAAACCGAGAAATATGAGACGATCCTCTGGGCGACCGGCTGCTCGCATGTCGTCAGCGTCTTTACCGCCGACCTGTGCCTGACTGAGCTGATCTCGCTGCCGGGCCAGCTTTTACCCAAGCGGGGCCTGATCGAGCGGTTCCGGTTCCAGGGCCGCAAGAACCACAAATGTACCCTATCCCGGGGTTTGAGCTATATGACCGATTTCCAGGTCGAGAAGATGAGCCCCAACCTCTATCGCAAGAGCCACACCGATCTGGAGCGCTTTGCCCGCAACCGCGGCATGTTCGTCCGTTTCCCCCAACAGAGCGTCGACGGCCTGGAGCCGTTCAGCTACATCGACTTCGAGGCGCGGCACGATGAGCTGCATATTCACGCGTTTCACGCCTTCCCCGACCAGGTCACGATCATCAAGACCCAGTCCCTGGTCGACTTCCACTGATGAGCGCAACCACCCTATAAATCTGTCTTAAATGACGATTTCCATGTTTCACAGCAACTGAAAAAACTTGCTTACTGCGAACCGGAGTGGTTCTCGACGGTTTCGGTCTTTGGCGG
>JAFGGE010000026.1 GCA_016930745.1 Sedimentisphaerales bacterium | reverse complement strand
TGGGAACTGGGCCGGACCATCCAGCGGATCGTCGAACGCCGGGGGAGCAATACCCGCATGGAAAAAGACCTCCGGGAGGCTATCTCCTGCATGACGCCGAAGCTGAGAAACCAGTTGTATGAATTCGACTTGCTGGATAAATCGGATGTGGCCGAGAATATGCCGTTGTCTGAGCTCCTGGAAAAGTACAAGGCCGCGTTGACCATCGGTTTTAAGCCGAAATTGAAAACCGGCAATTCCCAAATTCATGTAAGCCAGACGGTATCCCGCATAAAGAAGATTCTGGACGGATGCGGTTTTCTCTATTGGGGTAACATCCATTACAACGCGGTCAACAGCTACCTGAAAACGCTGGACCTGTCCGAAACGACGGTCAATTACTATGTGCGGGAATTTTCTTCCTTTGTCCATTGGGTACTGGACGGCGGCTATTGTATCGGGGAGCCTCTCGGCAATCTGACGACGTTTGACGTAGAGCAAGTGGACTATCGGCGGGCCTTTACACCAGAGGAAATGATGGCCTTGCTACAGGCCGTAGGACGGTCACAGGCACGGTATAACATGACCGGTATCCAGAGGGCCTGTCTGTACCTTATCGCGGCAGAGAGCGGCTTCAGGCGGCTGGAAATGATACGCCTGACGGCGGGCTGCTTCCATCTGGACAATCGGATCATAACGCTGGATAAGAAGTACACCAAAAACCGTAAGACGGCAGAGATACCGATTCGACAATGCCGGATTGAGCCTCTCCGTGAATTGTTATCCGGCAAAGGGCCGGACGATCCGGTATTTCCGATGTACCGATGGACACGAACGGCGGATATGCTGAAGGAAGATTTACAGGAGGCGGGCATTCCCTTTGAACTGGACGGCATGAGGGCGGATTTTCATTCCTTGCGGCATACGTTCATTAACGCATTAGACAACACCGACGCCACGCTGAAGGAGCGGATGACACTAGCTCGGCACAGCGACCGGAAAAACCTTACCTTGGGGACGTATACCCATAAGCCGCAGATACAGCGACTGCATAAAGTGATAGAACAGTTGCCGGAGTATCCATGGCCGGGCCGGGAGTCCGAATCCGAACAAAACATACTGAAAGCAACCGGAACCGATTTCACTAGGTACCAAAACTGTCCGTCGATGGCTTACACCAGTGGACACGAGCGGACACAACAAGGGGAGGCACCCTTGATTCTGAATCAAAATCGCGGTTTTCAACGAGGCCGAAGGGGCTCGAACCCTCAACCTTCGGATCGACAGTCCGATGCTCTAACCAATTGAGCTACGGCCCCGAAGACATTTAGAGGGGTCACTATAGCCGCCCTTGCCCGGTTGTCAAGCGTTTTCGTTCAAAAACCGGAAAATTGCACCTCCAAGTCAGATCAGTTCGGCGGTCTTGTCCGGAATCCAGGCCCGTTTTCCGTCAGCCAGCTCAATATGCCACCACCCGGCCCGCTGCTCGATCAGGTCAAATTCCGATCCGGCATGCAGGGGCTCCTTAAAAGCCTCTGCATAGGATGCCCCATCCCCCTGCCGGGCTGTGACCAACTCGGCAAGGATCACCCCGCTTCGAAAATGGCTCTCCACATACTGGTCCAGCGCCACAGAACCGCTCATGCACATACTGAGTATACCGGTTATTACCGATAAGACGACAGTCCCCGGAACACCAGGCCACCAGATTCGAACGGTCAGCGCCAAACAGAAACAAGCGAAACTCGCGCATGCCACCACAAATCTGGAACGAGCGGAAAAATCGTAGTGCCAGAAAAAGAGCCGCTGAAGAACCTTTTTTCGGGCCCGGATCTGCACCTGGTCCACCCTTTGGCTTCTGGCAAACATCAGATTTTTTTGAATCTCCGGATCGGTCGGATCCAGGGCCAGGGCTCGACGATAGTTGAGGATCGCCCTGCCGATATCGTCGCGCAGCAGATAGGCATTGGCCAGGTTATAGAATAATCCGGCGTTTCGAATCCCCCCCTGTTCCATAATGCTTTCATATCCAAGGATGGCTTCTTGGTACAGTTGCCCCGCCGCTTCGGGATCATCGGTACTATTATTCGCCTGCCGGAAAGCGTCATTGGCCTGTCGAAAGAGGGAATATAGATCCTGCTCTTTCATCGTCGCCCCAAAACAATCCGGCACGCAGACGACCGCAGCCATAAAAAACAGAATGAAAACGCACTCTAGTCTCATTTCAATTGCTTTTCGATCCTTCGTATCAGGGTATTGATTTCTTCACTATTTTCCGTCTGATCGGTCAGTTGCCCGCCGGCATATACGGAAACCTCCAGCGCTTCGAGCCGACGGCGAAATTCCAGGGCGATAGAGGCATCCTGGCAGCCGCTCAGGATTAATTCTTCGCAATCCAGGGCGGTTAAAGAACCCGCCGTACGATTGAAATGGTCGGCGATATACTGTTTCATGGCCGTCGCCAGAGCCTCTCGTTTATCGGCCCCCGACAAAGAGGCGGCTTTTTTCATCCCGGCCAGGGCTCGCCCACAGGCGGTCTTTCGGCGTCGGGCCGCTTTCTTCGCAGGCGATCGACGCGACGCCAGCTTCATCGCCACACTTGCCAGCAGCGTCACCAAAGGCAGTCCCCACAAGGCGGCATAGGTCGGCTGGACCAAGGCAAGGGTTGGAACAAACTGTTGGTTCTTTAACACGTAAGCATCTTCGATATTGGCGCTGAGCCCCCTCTTGGCGGATTCTACCTGGCGGCTGACGGAGATCATGGCGCGCCCCTCGACATCAGCCGTCGTGACGATCTTGGTCGCCGCCACATCCAATGGGACAGGCTGACTGTGAACCGTTATGTATTTACCCTGATCCGTGTCAAAATATGTCAAGGGAATCCCCGGAATCTCGGTCACCTTGTCCGAAGTCGCCCGCAGCGTTTGGGTAAACACCTTCCGGCCGTCCTGCATGTCGGGACTGGCCTGATCGGTAGGAATCTTGAACCACTCGACCATATGCGGGACCGATTCCAGGTTCGGCCACCGGACCGGCTTTAAATAATTTCCCCCGACGCGAATGACAAGCGTGATCGGATCCCCCACATTGACCGTCGTCGGTT
>JAFGGE010000242.1 GCA_016930745.1 Sedimentisphaerales bacterium | reverse complement strand
TACGCAATCCAAAGGGGCATTTCGAGCCTTTTTATGAATCTCCGCGGGACCGGGCACCAAAAATCACGCTTGTATAGGGACTAGTCCGGGAATTCTTCGAAAAAAATCTGAAAAGCCGTTAGTCGCGATTTAGACCTCCGGCTTGTCGCGAAGAATATCTTCCATAGTGCGGGTCAGAGAACCGAACACCAGCAGCAGCGCCACATCCAGGAGAATGGCCGCCAGAAGATTGATCGGCATCGTAAGCAGATAGCGAAAGCTCCCCCCGGCGCCCAAGGCTGGTAAATATTGGATCAAATACACGACATTAAGAAATACCGTCAACCCCAGATGCACAATGACCAAAGCCCTGCCAATATTCGCCGCATCTCTAATTTTCATACGTTTCTCCTTCCACCGAGGCTTTCAGGCTCAGATCACGAAACTGGATCGCCACACGAGCCAGACCCGTCACCTCCCAGCCCAGATTCATACTGCTGATTTGATAGTCCTTCAGATCCCGTGAATCCGCAAGATACCCTTTTTGCCAGGCCGTTTCAAGCGCCTTGCCAATAAATGGAAGAAGATCGCAATCGATCGTGATCCATTGACCATCATGAAGACTCCGGTCGGTATACGCTGCGCCGCCGGGATTGTAAATAAGTTTGGCCGAGGGATCGGCGGTATCCTGCGCGATATGCGGTTTTGGGATTCGGGCCCGGTCATCGTAGATCGGCACGACAAACCAAAGAAAATCGCCATAGCCTTTCGACCGCCGGTTCCGGTTCTGAATCGTTAATACAAACGGAACCTGGGCACAATGCAATGTTCGCGTGTATCCTTCCAGACGGAATATATCTGCATACAACAGACGCGACTCAATATGAAAGTGCAATCCTGCAAGTTCAGAAATGGAGGGACAGTGTGGGATAGACTGCTCTACGAGAAGATGAGGCCAGGGTTGTCCCTGGCTGCGAAGTTTGCCGCCGTACTCCGGACGGGAATCCACCGCCAGTATGATATCGCGATGTTTCGAATCCCCCCGACCAATCGTAATGCTCTTGGCAGTATTCGAGAACCGTACGCTGCCGTCCGACAGCATCTCGGCGTCTCTCTCGGCAATCGAATACCGGCTGTGCCATTGAGCAAGCTGCCAAATCGGCTTACTGTTTTCAACTTCACCAAGAATTCCAACCACGCTCTTTTTGCCATGCACAGGTGATAGAACGGTTAAACCCAGTTCAAACCGTACATCTCGAAGTAACTCAATATCTGTTCCGAAGGCACATGTCGACATTGCCTCCATGAGAAAAAACGCGAAGGCTGTCCAATAGTTCTTACCCATGGAAATTCTCATTCCTGCGAGGAACTAATTTTCGCTGCTGTCGAGGATGCTCATGAAGGCCTCCTGCGGGATTTGCACCTGGCCGATGGACTTCATGCGTTTCTTGCCTTCCTTCTGCTTTTTAAGCACCTTCATTTTTCGCGTTACATCCCCGCCATATAGCTTGGCGGTCACATCCTTACGATAGGCCTTGATCGTTTCACGGGCAAGAATTTTTCCGCCGACAGCCACTTGCAGCGGCACATCAAACTGATGGCGAGGAATCGCCTTCCGCAGCCGCAAGATCACCCGGCGGCCCCGTGCCTCGGCGACCGAACGATGCACGATCAGCGACAGTGCATCGACCGGCTGCTTGTTAACGAGAATATCGATCTTGACCAGATCGCTGGCCTCAAATCCGACGAATTCATAGTCCATTGTCGCATATCCGTGGCTGATGCCCTTGAGCTGATCGTAGAAGTCGTACACGATCTCGGCCAGGGGGGCCTTGTATTCGAGCATGACGCGCGTCGGGCCCAGATAGTCGGTCTTGACCATCTGGCACCGGCGCTGTTCGGCCAGTTTCATGATGCCGCCGATGGTGTCGGCGCCGGTGATGATTTCCAACCGGACAAACGGCTCCCGCAGTTCTTCGATTTTCGTCCGGTCGGGCAGTTCGCTGGGAGAATCGATCCGACGGGCCACGCCGTCGGTGGTCACGACTTCATAACTTACCGTCGGGGCGGTCTGCACGACATCGATGTCGTTTTCCCGCTCCAGCCGTTCCTGAATGATCTCCATGTGAAGCAGACCCAGAAAACCACAGCGGAATCCGAATCCCAGGGCCGGGCTGCTCTGCGGCGTAAAAGAAAAACTGGCGTCATTGAGTTTTAATTTTTCGAACGCAAAGCGAAGCCTGGGATAATCGGTATTGTTGCCCGGATAGAAATCGGAAAACACCATCTGCATCGGCGGCTGATAGCCGGTCAGGGCTTTGGCGGCGGGCCGGACATCTTCGGTAATCGTATCGCCGATGGTCACATCGGACAGTTGGCGGATATTGGCAATGACATAACCCACCTCGCCGCATCCCAGTTCCGCAACCGGCGTCATTTCCGGCATGAATTTGCCCAGTTCGGTAACCATGTAGGTCCGTCCGCTGCCCATGAGACGAATCTTGGTTCGGGTCCGCAGGGATCCGGCAAAAACCCGCACATAACAGATCACGCCGCGATATTCATCGCAATGGCTGTCAAATATCAGCGCCGCCGTCGGTTCGCTCGAGCGGTCCGCCGGGGGCGGCAACAGCGTGACTATCCCTTCCAGCAGATCGGGTACGCCCAGCCCGCTTTTGGCGCTGATGCGAAAACAGTGATTCTTGCTGATGCCGAAAATGTGCTCGATTTCCTCGGCGACCAGGTCGGGCTGAGCCGCAGGCAGATCCACCTTGTTGATGACCGGCAGGATCTCATTGTGCGTCTCGACCGCCAGATAGGCATTGGCCACGGTCTGGGCCTCGACCCCCTGGCTGGCGTCCACGACCAGAAGAGCCCCCTCGCACGCCGCCAACGCCCGGGACACTTCATAATGAAAATCGACATGCCCCGGGGTATCGATCAGGTTCAACATATAGCGGACCTTCTGATATTCATAATGCATGGTTACCGCCGAGGCCTTGATAGTGATCCCCCGTTCGCGCTCGATGTCCATGGTGTCGAGTATCTGATCCATCTTCTCGCGCTCATCGACGGCCCCGGTCAGGTCGAGCAGACGGTCGGCCAGCGTGCTCTTGCCGTGATCGATATGAGCCACGATCGAAAAATTCCGTATATGATCGGTTCCCATGAAGTCTACCTAAAAAACTGAATATTTGACAAGCATATGAGTATACCATAGTAGAAGGATGGCAACAATACGGCTCCCTGGAATTCAGGCAGGAAACGCACGATTCTGCGATAACTGCGGGTATCGATACGAGTAACATCCACTTATAACGAGGAAAAATCGCAAAGAACCTGATCGGCGACAGGTATGGCCTTGCGGGTCAGATGAACGGATTCCTCTGTTATTTCCAGCAATCCGCCGCCAACGTGGTTTCGGATCGCTTCGGCAAACAGTATCAGGGCATCAAAACCAGTTTGCTGCTGAAATTCAAACAAGTCAATTCCTGTTCGACGCCGCAGGTTCAGCACGGCCGTTTCACAGGCCATTTCCAGTGGAGTGGGATTTTGCACTTCCTGAGCCGGATCGTTGCCTTCCTGAATCCTTTTCACATAGTCCCGTAAGTCGGTTACATTGACGGTCCTTTTCCCCTGATACCAAGAAGCCGCCGAGGGACCAATCCCGATCCAGG
>JAFGGE010000241.1 GCA_016930745.1 Sedimentisphaerales bacterium | reverse complement strand
GATCAATCGCTCTCCCTCGAAAAATGTCGGTCTGGGGGTTCCACCGCCGGACGGCGCCGACATCCTGATCGATGGAAGCCGTGAACTGCTGGATGTAAAATGGACCTATTGGGAAGGCCCCCGATTACATACAAATCATACAATCCAAAAAGTCTGGGGTGGACCCAACTCGGGAATTGACGGCGGCAATGACGGAGGCGCGGGCATCACGGATGTTCCCGGCGGGGTCAAGCTGCAATGCGAGGGCCATGAAGTGCTTTTCCGAAACGCCTGGATCAAGCCGCTCGAACTGCTCGAACCCGATACCGATTTTTAGCCTTTGCAAATCCGAAACATGATATCGCGTTTCGGGGCCGGATTATCCATAGGATGGGGGCTTTCGCCTTTTTCGCAGTTTCTGCGACCGGCGGTTCACCCTGGAAAGAAACTGCTCGCGATCCGATGAGGACTGTCCATTGAAATAGGCGTCCCAAAACAGGGATTTGATCTCCGGATTGAAATACGTTTCGGCCATACTGTAATCCAGGGCGGCCAGATTTCGTATTTTTTCGAATCGACGGCATCGGGCTTTCATCCGGTGTAAATCGATCAGGGCCAGGCCATAATCCGAACCTTCCTGTCGTGTGACGAACACATGCCATACATACAGATCGGGCATACTGATGCCGGCCTGGTGCATGCGGCGAACCAGGAGGGCCAGAGCGGATATAAGGTTCCGTTGATCGGCCGGCGACATGGCGGACCAATGCTGCCGCAGATAGTCGGTCAGACACGGTCCGGCGATTTCCTGCGTAACCAGGAAGGAACATTGCTCCAGGGGCCCACGCATGGACTGGCCAAAACATACCGGATGATACGTGTCGATTCCGTGGTCCAGCAGGGTGTGAATGTTGATCCACTCGAACCTGGCCTGAGAACAGATCCGGCCGGTGTTGCCAAAGGCAAACCAGATATCCTTGAAATGGGGACGCTGATACCGCTTCATAAACAACCTGACCGGTCCCTGCTCCGTGTCGAGGGTATAAACCATTACATGGCGTCGGCTGTTTTTGTTGATGATTTGCCCGCGATCGAAGGAAAAGAAATCCCCCACAGTGCGCAGACCTACTCTCTGAAAAACAGGTTCCCACCCCGGAACAAACCTCACTTCATCCATGAAAAATCAAAGCCCCATGGTCAGCGATCCGCCGGATCGATGCTTTCAAATTCGAAGTCCAATCCATCCTCTCTGCATTGGCCATGCCGGATGCTGATACCGAAATAGTGTCGAACCGTTTGAAACGACGGCAACAGTGCAAAGTCGAAAATCCTGTGAATCGCCTCGGCTTGCTCTCCCTGCATATCGAGAACAAGACCGAATGTGCTTTCTTTATATTTGCCGCTGCGGAACATTTCCCAGAGCTGCTCCCAGACGACGGCGTCATTGGCCATGGAAGCGAAGGCACCGGCGCCCGGCATCCTGTTCTGGGCCCTTCGATACCACTGTGCCGATGTGATCGACTTGAAATCGCGGTCCTGCATAGCCCGTAAGGCGTTTTCCACCTGGGTCTGCTCGCCAAAAAGAAGGTAGCTGTCCGTGACCGAAAAGGCCAGTTTCTTTCCCGAAGCGGTCAGTCCGACCGTCACCTGATTGTCATCGATCTCGGCCGGCCCCATGGGTTGTCCTGCTCCCGGTACGCCAAAGAGGCCTTGGGGCAATTCGATGGTATAAATTTTATGCCCGAGAAAATCTCTCTGGGTATCGGGTTTTCCGGCGGCGATGTACTGCGAATGAAGAGCGCCCAGGGCCGCCTCCAGCCGGGCCCGGTCGGTTGTTTCCGCACAGACCAGGATATCCGCCGCTCCGAGCTCTTTCGATGTTTTATTGAGAGATTCGGCGATAACGATCTGGGAACCAAGGTGGCTGATAATGTCGCGCTTCAGTTGAACGCCCCCGCTGCCGTCCTGCTGGACCGGCGTCAGGGGACTGACCAGGATGGCCGCAAACATCGGCTGCATGGAAGAGAGCATCCGGAATATCTCATCAAAGGCCGTATTGATATCCCAGTGAACGACGGCGACCGAACAGGCTTCAGCGCCGAGAAAACCGGGGACGGTGAAGGGACGCGTTTTCATCTCGAACACTTTCATCAGACCCCGTCGGGGGCCTTTGGTGCGAAGAGCCGCTTTTCCGGAAACGCTGGCGACCGGTTTTCGCGCTACGCCTGCCGATACAGCGGCATACGAAAGATTATCCAATCCCAAAGAGGTGAGCATCGCTTTCGCTTGTCCGCCGGCATCCGAGGAAGCTACCCAAGAAAGTAAGGAATCCAGTCCAATATACAATCGAACATCGTTCCAGGGCCCGGTGGTTTGCATTGCCGAAAGGTAGGCCTCCCGCTGGGAGAGGGTGTCTCCCGACGTACCCGGCATATGGGCGATGACAAACTTGATTGGCTCGGGATCGTTACTGACAAGGAACACATCCTCGATGAAACAGCGAGACAATTTTTTCATTACCGTTTTGGTAGGAATGCTCGGCTCCTGCTCCTGGCCGGGGGAAATTTCGACCGTTTGCCCGGACATATCGGGCGTCTCCTCGGGCCAGGTGATGGTGATGATCGGAACGTCTCGATAGATCTCGGTAGAGACAGAATCGCGATCCTCCATGCCGGATTCGATGATCGATTCGACGAACTTCTTTCCCGCTTCCAAGTTCGCCCCCCATTGGGCCAGAAAGAGAAGTCTGGGATCGTCCAATCCCTCCTTTCTCCCTTGCGGCACAATGACCGCCAGCGCCATGCGGCCGGTCGGCAGGACCAGTTTATCGGCCAGGTTTTTGACCTGCTGATCCTGTTCCAGCGTCTGCTGGAAACCGGTTTTACAATGTTCAATAAAACGGGCCATGGACGGATCTTTGTACAACCGCCCAAAGGCGGTCTTTCCAAACTGGGCCTGCAGCTCCGTAACGTCATTGATTTCGATCAGGAAAACGGTGTCCTGCGGCAGGAGTTTGGCTGTTTCCGGGATAGAGACACCAAAACCCAGCGGCGCGACAGTCAGAACGATTGCCGCCCAAAGACAGGTAATCTTACGAGATTGCATTTGTTATCCCTCTCCTAATTACGATTTGTCGATCGGATTCAAATCCGGCTTGTTTTTGTTTTTTCGTTTATCCGGCTGTACGTACCGATAGCCGGTATTCGGATTTTCCTTGTCATACGCAAAAGCGTCATAATGCTCTACGAAATATCGAACCGTATCGGCGGGAATGGCGAATCCCAGGCCGCCCCTAAAAATATATCCCATATTGGTCACGCCGACAACTTCACCGGACATGTTAAACAACGGCCCGCCGGAGTTGCCCGGATTGATATCGGCATTGGTTTGGATATAAACCAGACCCTCAAAGGGACGGCTGACGGTGCTGACAGCGCCTTCGGTAAGAGTTCGTTCCAGCCCCATAGGATTGCCCACGACAAAGACATTCTGCCCCACACGAACCTGGTCCATGTCTCCCAGATGGACAAAAGGAACTTTCTCCTCCCCCATGTTTTCCACCTGCAAGAGGGCCAGATCCAGAAAGGGATTGAGGGCGACGATACGGACCTTTTTGAAATGTTTCTTTTCAAATCCGTTCTTGACCGACTTGAAGAGGGTTACAGCGATCCGGGTCTCCTGTTCGATTACGTGGTAATTTGTAATCAGATATCCCAGCTCGTTGATGAAAAAACCGCTTCCCTGCCCGCCGGGTCGGGATACCATAACGACGGCTTCGGCGACCATCTCATAACACTGCTGCAGGGAGCGAGGCTTTAGGTCCGCCGTGCGATAGAGGTAACGATGGGCCTGCCCTGCCGGCGGGGAGTCGGATTGGACCGCCACGTCAGAGTCGGTTTCAATGGACAGAATCTGATCGGCCGGAATAGCCAGAACCGTATACCCCAGATCAACTATGGTGCGATTTTGGTTACGTTGCAGAATCTGGCCGCTGATGGTAGCCCCGGATTTGAGGATAACGGTTTCTGCGTTTGCGGAAGAAACCATCGCCGCCGCCAAAACCGCAACCCATACCCAGTTGATATACTTCATTACACCGCCTTTTCCAAACAGATTCCTTTTACTTTACCCCAAAAAACCGGTTAAGGCAAGGAAAAAGCCGGGGTCAAAGCATAGCCAAACTGGATCCCCCCTGCCGTCTCCTGCGAATCCTTTCCTGCCGAAAAACCCTTGCATTTATTGGATGGATTTGATATTGTATGATTCCAGAGGAGAGTGCCGTTACAATCGGCGATTGTGGTATGACAGTGCGAACCAGAGCAGTTCTGTTTTGCATGGCAATCGTGGTCGGCGGCGGAGGAGCTTGTTTTGCTCTGACAGCCTATACGCCCCAGACAGCCGCGGACCATACTCATCTTCTGCTGGAAAACCCTTATGTGATGCCTACCGCCAGCGGCGACCAGAATGGCGTGATAGGCTATTCCCGAGGCTGGAGCAGTCCCCGGATTCCAAGCCATGACCTGTACGGGTATCGCATTACCGATTTGGAAAGTCCGTACGATAAAACGACGATTGTAATGATCTCCGGCAATCACAACGGGGAACATTCCGGGAACTGGGCCCTGCAGGGCATGATGGATTTTCTGGCCGGGGAGGAGCCATGGGCCGTTCAACTTCGACGATATGCCGATTTTTTCATCTATCCGCTGGTCAATCCGGACGGACGTTTTCTGGGTGCGGGCCGGGGCAATCCGGAGCTGACCGCCGCCGGGCTGGGCAGCGATCACAACCGCGTCTGGAACCGATCGGGACTTTCCACCATCGACACCTTTACAACCGCTATGAAAAAGGACACGGGAGGCGCTGTGGACTATTTCTTCGACTTCCACTCGACTTTTTTCCATGCCAACCATTATATCGTGACTGTCCCGGAACTGGGCGACAGTCCTTATCTTCGAGAACTGGCAGCAATCGCACCGGATGTAGAAGTTGTCTTTTCCGACGGAACGCCCGGGATGGCCCGTCTCTGGTCCATGTCCGCCAATGGACTGCACGTCGAATACGCCTATACTACGGAGCAACACATGCTTTGGGAAGCGGCTGATTATCTGGCCCTGGGCCGGACGTACGGCATCGCCCTGCACAATACGCTCATCCCGGAGCCGGCTTCGATGTTCTTATGGCTTCTGTGTGTCCCGCTGCTGGCATCAAAAGCAAGAGCCTGATTTTCCCCGCTTCGTTTTCGATCAAAGGCACAAATCCGCCGGATCAAGGCCGCAATCGAGCCATTGCGAAGCCATCACCGCAAGGTCTTCCAGGTTCACCTTACAGTCGCCGGTCAAGTCGGCCTGCGGCGGCGCAGCGCAGCTTCCCCGTGAAATGGTCAGCTCATACGGCCCCCCGCTGCCGTCGTATCCGGCCAACCGGAACAGATACTGCTTGCCCTTGACCAGCGTCATTACCAGTCGCGAATCGGTCGTCTCCAGGTTCGCGTCGTCGTTGCACGCTGTTTCTGCCCCGGTGCAGGCCTCAAACGCCGCCAGCGTCGTGTCAAACGCCTCGCTGTGCGCATCCATCGTAAAGACTCCCCCCGCTGCCGGCCGGAATACAAACCATACATCCCGATTATCTTCAAATCCGCAGCTTGATCGATCCGTTCCCGTCGCGCCCGAAGAATCGCCCCTATATGGCACGCCCGCCGCCACCTCCACCGCTTCCTCGCAAAGATCATTGGGCAACTTCCAGATCCGCGCGCCGAGAAGCCCTGTATCGGCGGATGGAGGGATAGAATCCGACCAGGCTACATAATCGCCGTCGGCGATCGGCATCATCATACCCCCCGATGATATCAACGCTACAGTAAATCCTTCCCCGGTCGCTAGGTCGAATCCCCGAAGCTCGGTGGTCATCAGGTCCGGATCGTAGAAGAAATAAAAAATGTAGCTGCCCGACAAAACATAGGAATACATGCTCTCCACATCCGTTTCGACCTGTTGACGACCTGGAAGATCGAATCCGTATACGCGCATGCTCATCACATCTTTCCACGCTGCATACCGTTCGTTGACAAACAGGCTCATGCCGTCGACGTTTTCGCCAATCTCGAAGATCTCGCGCGACAGGCCGTCGAAACCATAGAGCACTCCGCTCATCGTATGCCGGCCGATGATATACGGACCGGCGGCTTTCAGCGACATTGAGTCCATATCTTCGTTGGTGATCAGGAATTTCTCCCGCCCGGCCAGGTCGTATCCGTACAGTCTGACCATAGGCTCCTCCATCGCCCATTCTTTCCATGCCACGAACTGGCCGCTCATTGCCATACTCATCGAATCGATCTCCCCTTCGGCCAGGAGAAAGCTCTGGCGTGTGGAAAGCTGGTATCCGGCCAGGGTCGGCGGCATGGTCATCGTCCGCCAGACGACATAATCACCGGCGGCACGGATGCTCATACCGTCGATATCGCCGGAGGCGATTTCGAAAGTTTCTTCGGATTCCAGATCTATACCGTACAATATAGCATCCATCATGCCCTTATAGACGAGAAACTGTCCTGTAAGCCGTGTGCTCATACCGTCCACATCGGAAATACCCAGGGAGAACTTCCGCCGTTCGGCCAATTCATAACCATACCAGTTCATCGCGATGTTATCCTGCCAGACGGCATAGGATTCGTTTGATATGAGCATCATCGCGCTGCCGCCGGCGATCGTAAAAGCTCCTCCTGCCGCCAGGTCATAGCCGTACCATTGCATCCCCATCATATCCTGCCAGACGACAAAGTTTCCGGCCATCCGGGTTCCCATGCCTCCGCCGCCTCTGTGGGCAATTGTAAATTGTTCCGGATTGTAGCTCCAGCCCTGGGCCATGGCCGCCATCAGTCCTATGGCCGTAATACTCACCCACATCATTCCTCTGGTCTTCATACTGTTCTCCCTTTCCTCAAATTCCGCGCCTCTTTGTGAAATCGTTTCGATCACAGTTTCAAATTATATTCACCTACAGTAACCACCATAGTAGCAACTGTTGATGGCATGAAATGCAACCATCCGAAAGATGTATGCCAAGTCGACAGGAATGATAATGGAAAACGAGGGGAATCGATTCAACACCCTTTTCATACACCCACTCCTCAACCCAAGGCATTCTGATTCTGTACAATACTCATTCTTTCAGAGCTGCCGAATACAGAAGCGTAAACTGTATTCTATCGATTCTAAATCTTTCCTGTCAAGAGGAAAAGAACGGTAAACACGTTGCAGAAAAGCGAATGGCCTGCTATTTTGCAGGTGATAAATTCTTCGTGAAAGACGGCGGTTTCAGCTCAAACGCGTCTGTCCGGAAACATTACCGGCGAAGCTGTTCCAGCCGGGCGGCCGGGGCGGCCAGTCCGCCGATGATCGTATAGACGCGAAGGGCCTCGCGCGAGTCTTCATAGATGCCGCGGTGGACGGTCGCCTGACCGGTAATGTCGGCAAGCACATCGAAGCCGTAGTTGATCGCATCCTGCAGGCCGGGGATGGTTTCCATCATTTTCTTTCCGCCGACGATAATGCTGCCGGCGACCTTGGCCCGGCTCAGGTCAAAGTCGCTGGTCAAGAGCGTATCCTGCAGGTTCTCCTTGATCGCGCGGGAAATGGCGAACTTATTCTTGAAATCCCGCACGCAGGTTACACCCATGATCGCGCAGCCGCCGGCCGAGAGGATGCTGTAATAGTCCGTCGGATCGAATGCGGTGTATTCACTGGGAAGGTACGAAAGTCGATTGAAGACATCGAACAACTCGCCCACGGTCCGGTTGATCGTCGGCCAGAACTGTTTGACCGTCAGATTCGGGTGCAGCTTGCCGATCTTGTCGTTATCGACGATCAGCAGCGGGCTGATCTTATTTTGCCAGGCCAGCAGAGCCAGTTCGCCGGCGATGGTATAGGCATTTTCGGCGACGCGCGGACTGCCCGCTTCGCCGTTGGTCGGCAGGGTCATCATCGCCCCTACGCTGCGGCCGGGATTACGCAGGCCGATATAACGGGCGTACTGCTGGGCGATCTCGATCAGGCCGGTGGCGCTGCCGCTGCCGGTGCCCCCGCCGGCGCCGAAACAGACCATGATATGGTCTACATCGCCGCCATAGATCTGCTCCATTTCATGAAGGATCTGTTGATTGTAAAGACGGGCCGCTTCCCTGCCGCGGCTCATGTCCTTGCCGGCGCCTTCGGAGCCGATATCCATCAGAAACTTGTGTTTTTTCGGCAGATCCAGATGGTCCAGGTCGCGCTGGGTTGTGTTCAGGGCCAGGGCCTTGCGGTATCCCAAATCGTAGAAGGTTTTAACGAGTCGGCCCCCGCACTGGCCCGAACCGAGCCAGGCAAAGTTGATTGATCCGGCACAGCGATTTTCCACGCCGCGGCTTACCTTGGATGCCGCGGAGGCCCGCTCCAGTTCCAAGGCAGGAGCCAGACTTTCCGGCAGGTCCACTGTGAAGGACTTCCGGGCTGCCCGCTTTTGACTTTTGGTCGCTGTTTTACCCATAGATCTTGGCTATCTGTCCGCCTCCGATTTAGGGGGCGCAAAGCGTCCCTTTCGATCACCGAAATACTATTATTCTGCTTTCGTCAAGGGAATCGCCCGACATGACCGGTTTTTCGGTGTTATCCCCCTTTTGCTCACAACCCCCCTATCTTGCCCAGCCTATACAATCCACGGAAGGAGTTTTATGCTGTTGGATATTGTTCCAATGGAAGGTATTTTCGGTTATCGGACGCATAAAGCGCATAAAAAATCGCCGGAAGCGGGGTGCGCCTCCGGCGATTGTCACATTAGAACCTGCGCTTTACGCGGGCGTAATAATCTGTTCGATCCGCTCGGCAGGAAAATCCAATCCGCCGATGACCGTGTACACCCGAAGGCTGTTGCGCTGATCCTCGTAAATCCCGCGATGGATCGTCGCATTGCCTGTGATATCGGCCAGGACATCAAACGCATAGTTGATGTTGTCCTGCAGGGCGGGGGTGGTGGCCATCATGCTCTTGCCGCCGACCACCGCACAGCCTGCGACCTTGGCCGTCGCCAGGTCGTATCCATCACACAGTAGTGTCTTGGCCAGATTCTTGCGGACCGCGCTGGATAAGGCGAAACGGTCCTGGTATTCGTTGACCTTGGTCAGGCCCATGATCGCACAGCCGCCGGCGCGAATAATGCTCTGATAATCGACCGGGTCCAGCGAGGTGTACGGGCTGCTGAGCGAACTGAGCCGATTGAAGATGTCAAACAGCGTCGCTACGGTGCTGTTGATGCTCGGCCAGAAGTCCTTGACCGTCAGGCCGGGATACATTTTGCTGATTTTCTCGTTGTCGATGATGATCAGCGGCGAGATCTGCCCTTCCATGGCCATCTGTCCCACCTCGGTGGCAACCTGATAGGCATTCTGGGCGACCTGCGGGCTGCTGGACTCGCCCACGGTCGGCAGGGTCATCAACACGCCAACGCTGCGGGCCGGATCGGCTTTGCCGATGGAGCGGGCATAATCCTTGGCCACGCCCACCATCTCCCGGGCGCTGCCGCCGCCGGTTCCGCCGCCGGCGCCGAAACAGACCATGATATGTTCGACTTCGGTGCCGAATTTCTGCCGGGCTTCATGCAGAAGCTCCTGTCGCGTCTGGCCGACCGCCTCGGCGCCGCGGGCCATATCCTTGCCGGCGCCGTGTTCTCCGATATCCATCAGGAACTTCTGGCCCTTGGGGATATCCAGCAGGTCCAGGTCGTGATGCGTGGTATTGGCGGCGATGACCTTCTTGTAGCCCAGGTCATAGAACGCCTTGACAAGCCGCCCCCCGCATTGTCCGGAACCAAGCCAGGCATAACGCGTCGAACCGACATAGCTGTCTTCCACTCCGGCTTCGACCAGGGGTTTTGGCTCGAAGCTCTCTATCTCCAGAACCGGCAACACATCGCGCGAGACCTTTACGGATTCTTTGGTCTTGGCCATGGGAGGCGCGGCTTTGGCAGCAGACTTGCGAGCAGCTTTCTTGGTCGGGGCCGCGATCTTGGGAGCGGCTTTTTTCGCCGTCTTCTTTTTCGGAGCCGGTTTCGGCCTGGAGGCCTTCTTGGGCACCGCCAACCGGGCCACAGCCGTTTTTTTCTTTACCACTTTGGCGGCGGCTTTCTTCTTCAGAGTCGCTTTTTTCTTCGGCGCCGTTTTCTTGGGGGCGATCGGAGGAGCGACCTTTTTCTTTTTGACAGGCCTTTTTGGGGCGGCCTTTTTGACCACTTTTTTCTTGGCGGTTTTTTTCGGCTTGGCCTTCGTCTTGGGCGTTTTTTTAGCGACAACCTTTTTTGCGCCCTTCTTTGCCTTTCCTGTTCTCTTTACGACAGGCTTTTTGGCCACCTTCTTTTTGGTCGCTTTTTTTGCCGCGGCTTTTTTAACAGCCTTCCTGGCTTTCTTGCCGGCGGCCTTTTTTGTGGCTGTTTTCTTCGCTGCTTTTTTCTTTTTCGCCATACTACATGCCTCCTGCGGAACCCGTCAGGTTCCTATGACAGTTGTAATCTGCTCCTGTCTTGATCTTTCTTAATCCTTATCAATCCGTCGGTTACATCAAATATGTCGGACGAAGACTTTGGGGGGCTGAACATTTTTCCCATTTTTCGCACGAAAAATCCCTTTTTTACAGGGGATTGGAGCTTCACCCCTTACGTGGCCGTCGCCCTGTCCATGAAAACGAGTGCAATTCTTTTAAGGACAACGACTTACACACATACGACACGCCAAACAGCATTCTCTTGTTGCCACATCCATCCCTGCCCCCGAACGGGTGGAAGACGGGACTCGAACCCGCGGCCCCCAGAACCACAATCTGGTGCTCTAACCAACTGAGCTACATCCACCATCCCGCGGCGGGCCGATAATCCCGGTCCCACGGCGATGAAAAACAAATGCTACCCATCCGCTTTTGTCTTGTCAATCCTTCCCCTTCATTCTCGTCACGATATTTGTGAAAATCCCGTCATCGACAAAAATCCCTTGTCTTGCACCGGCGCAGTTGTTTAAGTATGCTGTTTTGTCTTTTTACAGACAGAAGGCCCTATAATCACAAACACAAAGGAGTGTATCGGTATGACCGACGACCAGGGCAAACGAGCGGTTTCCGGCTGGCGGAGAGTATTGTTTGAGGTCATTTTTGAGGCCGACACGCCGGCAGGCCGATGGTTTGATGTACTTTTGATCGTTAACATCCTAGCCAGTGTCGCCGTGGTCATGCTCGACAGTGTCGCCTCCATCAACGACAAGGCCGGGTCGGGCTTGCAGGCGGCGGAATGGTTTTTCACGATCTTGTTCACCGTCGAATACGGTCTGCGTCTGATCTGTGTGGGTCGGCCGGTCCGGTATGCCGTCAGCTTTTTCGGCATCGTGGACCTTCTGGCTATTGCGCCAACCTATGTGAGTCTGCTGCTGCCCGGGACGCGTTATCTGCTGGTTGTGCGTATTCTTCGGGTGTTGCGGATCTTTCGAATCCTGAAGCTGGGCGCCTTTATCCAGGAGGCAACGGTGCTCAAGCAGGCCCTGCTGGCATCGCGACGCAAGATATTGGTATTTCTGTTTACGGTGTTGATCATGGCGGTGATCCTGGGTTCGCTGGTCTACCTTATCGAAGGTCCGAAACATGGCTTTACCAGTATCCCCAAAAGCGTTTACTGGTCGATCGTAACCCTGACAACGGTCGGGTATGGGGATATCAGTCCGCAAACGCCCCTGGGCCAAATGCTGGCTTCCGGGATCATGATCCTGGGGTATTCGATCATCGCCGTGCCTACCGGCATTGTCACCGTCCACCTGGCTGAGAAGAGCCGCCGGGAAAGCGCTTTTTCCCGGCAGGCCTGCCCGCAATGTTCCCAGGAAGGCCATGACTCGGATGCTGTCCACTGCAAATACTGCGGCGCAAAACTGTAACCATAGTACGCTCGGCCTAAAAGGCCGACTTCTGGTATTGATCCCTGTGGAACAAAAGGCCCAGACCGCCGAAGGCGATGCCCATGAAGATAATAACACTCGTATTCATGATCCGGGTGATCAACGAGACCAGCAGGGCCTGGGCCATGCCCACCCCGGCCAGTTCGCCCAGGATGCCGTAGGCCAGCTCGCGCACGCCCAGATTGCCCGGCGTCAGAACGATTTGATTGCTGAGCTTCATAATGACGCAAAACAAAGCCAGGACCGGCCAGGGAACCTCCATGCCGAGAGCCTTAAAACTGACATAAAACACACTCAGCGTCAGGGCAAACGAGAGCAGGCCGGTCAGGGCGACCTTGGCCAGATACAGCGGATCCGAGGCGCCGGCAACGGTCACACGCAGCACCTCGCCCAGCCTGGTTTGCAGCCAGGAAAAATAGGGAATCCGGGTTCGGAGGAACGAAGCCAGACCGTGAAGCAATAGAGGAACAACGGCTACTGCAATCGCCAGCAATAATAATAACCAAACCGCTCGAACCGAGCCAATCTGCAAAGACCGATCCAAAAGACCGACGACAGCCAGGGCGATCAGGAAATTCAGCGTCGTATCGAGCCAACTGAAGGAGACGTAAATGCTGATGTAATGTGTGTAGGAAATGCCGTATTCTTTCTTCAGGCGAATGCCGCGATAGATATTGCCAAACTGGGAGAAGACGCGATTAAGAAAAGTACCCAGGATAAAGATGCGGAACCAGTGCATGTAGGGGATATGCATCGCATTGATCTTGTGCAGGATGATACGCTGGCGGAAGCTCTGTAAAAACAGGGAAATCACCGACAGGACCGCCAGCATTCCCAGCGCCCACAGGTCCAGTGAAAGAAGGGTATTGAGCGATTCCTGATTGTTCCAGAAAAAGCGGATAATGTACGCCACACAAAACAGCAGGAGCGCATATTGTACGATTCCCTTGAGGCGGGTTGCTGCCGGGCCGGATTGTATACGGTCTTGGCTCACCTGCCGCCCTTTCCCGCTCGTTCGACCGTTTCTGTAATCAGAGCGGTAACGTCGATTTCCTTTTGCAGAAGAGTATCCCGGTTGCGGCCGGAATTTTCCAGGGCATCCTTATCGGCAAGCCATTCAAGGCTCATTTGCAGGGCCTTGCGTGTATCCGTGGTTTGGCGCAGCAGACCGGCCCGCTCCAGGCGATCGATCGTGCCGGCGCGCAGCGTATTGACATAGACGGCCGGTACGCCCAGCAGGGCCGCTTCGGAGGCGACGGTGGCGCCTTCGGCGACACAGAGCGAGGCAAACGCCAGCACGTGATGAAGTTGATGGACGGGAATGTGCAATTGATACGGCCGCAGTTCCTCGGGGAGTTGCCCCTCGGAAGTAATATAGGGGCGAGCGAAAGGCTCGATGGATGTAATGAAATCCAGCTTCTTGCTGTCGGTCAGGCCGTGCTGGCCCACATCGTGATGAGCGCCCCAACTCACAAAGCGGATGATACAATAGCGGCTGCCCGGATCGATACCCAATTGTGCGACAAGACGGCGGTCCGGAGTGAAACAGTTGGGGTGAAGATAGGCCAGTTCATGACAGCCGGGGTAGAGATGCTGTTTTTTCACGGGCGGCCTGTTGTAGCTTTGGGGGCTGTAGACGGCGGTCGCGAAAGGCCAGGTGATCCTGTGGGCCAGTTGCTGATGTTCGGTATCATCCCAAACGACGGAAGGTTTGTGCAATAGAAAACCGACATGGGCGATAAATACCCCGCTGATGCCGGTAAGCACATCCGGCTTGAATCGACGACAGAAACGCCACAATCGCCAGTCCCGCCGGATCAATTCACAACCAAGTCCGCCAAGACCATGGCCGACTCTGCTGAGCGTCGTATAAGGCATCATAAACCGGTCCAGAAGCTCAATGGTGACATCTTTTTGCCGGGCGGTAACGGCCACGGTATGGCCGCGGGACTGCCACTCGGCAATAGCGTAACGGAAAAAATGCACATGCGCAGGATGAATGATATCCACCAGGATCTTCATCGCAGCATTCCGTTTTGCCCGGTTTCGGTCATTGGCCTTTGTGTCCCAGATGAGCGGCAATTTTGTCCGTATCGGGATATTCGATAATTCCTTTTTCGGTAATTATGGCGGTAATCTTTGATGCGTCGACCACATCAAAAGCGGGATTGTACACTTTGATGTCTTCCGGGGCGGTCAATCGATCGCCGAAAGAAGTGATCTCTTGGGGGCTGCGTTGTTCGATGGGAATCTTCTCGCCGCCGGCAAGCTTCAAATCGAAAGTGCTGGACGGGGCGGCAATATAAAAAGGAACATTATGAGCGGCGGCCAGGATGCTGAGGCTATAGGTGCCAATCTTGTTGGCGGTATCGCCATTGGCGGCAATCCGGTCGGCGCCGGTAATAACGGCATCAATCTTGCGCTGCTTCATAAGCATTCCGGCCATGTTGTCGCAGATGAGAGTCACATCGATGCCGGCCTGAAGCAACTCCCACGCCGTCAACCGCGCGCCTTGCAGGAGCGGGCGGGTTTCGTCGACGTATACGTGGAACCGCTTGCCCTGTTCATGCGCCACATACATGGGGGCCAGCGCTGTGCCGATCCCCCCTGTCGCCAGGGCTCCGGCATTGCAATGGGTCAGAACCGAGCCCCCTTCGGGGATAAGCCGCCGGCCATGCTCGCCGATAGAACGGCACATTTCCTGATCCTCGATATGAATCGAACGAGCTTGCGAAAGCAGCCCCTTCTGCACGTCAACAAGACAAGCTCCCGGATTGTCTGCGAGGAATCGGCTTGCACAGGTCATCATCCGATCCAGGGCCCAGAAAAGGTTGACCGCCGTGGGACGGGAAGAGGCAAGAATATCGGCTTGTTTTCGCAGAATCTGCAAGGCATCCGACAGATTCGCCTGTTTGTCGATCTTCTGAGCGGCCAGACACATTCCATACCCGGCGGCAATACCGATGGCCGGGGCGCCTCGCACCGCCAGTTTTCGAATCGCTTCGGCCAGCGTCGGCACATCATGACAATCCAGATAAACCAGCCGGCGCGGCAAAACCTGCGGCAGCACCCGCTGATCGATCAGCCGCAAGAAACCATCGATATCATCGATCCATTCCAGCGTTCGTATTTTCACTTTAGCCCTATCATTACACAGAAAATCGCAAGGGAACAATAAACAATGCCTGTTCACAATATGATTCTATCGAATAAACAAGAAACGGCAACACCCAATCTTCCAAGCAAAATCAGGATTTGTCGCATTCGGACATTTGACGAGATTTCCTCATCCTGTTATAATTACAAAAGGAGATGAAAATGGATCAAAACGAGATTCCAAAAGAGAAAATTGCCGCCTTTTGCAGGTCGCATCATATTCGAAAACTTGGATTCTTTGGTTCGGTGCTTTCCAAAGGATTTTCCGGAGCGGGGGATATTGATGTACTTGTTGAGTTTGAACCGGGGCATACTCCGGGCTGGGATTTTTTCCTAATGCAGGAAGAACTTTCCCATCTTCTTGCTCGACCGGTAGACTTAAATACACCAGGTTTTCTAAGCCGTTATTTTCGGGAACGCGCCATGGAAGATGAGGTGATCGTATATGATCAATGAAACCGATCGCATTCGTTTACAACATATGCTCGACGCCGCCCGGAAGATTCAGATTTTCACAAAAGGGGTGCGGGGACAAGAAACCGTCTGATTCACGGCTACTATGATGTCGATCTGGAATTGTGTGGGAGATTGTCATCCAGAATATCCCACCCCTTGTGAGTCAGTTACAACAAATGATGATGTAACTGTGTTTCATTGCTTCTAAGAGCCCCTAACAGAATGGACTTTCGATTGCCGTTTCCAGTATTGAAAATGCAGTTCCCTTTCATTTTGATAGGGGTTCTAAGACTTCTCTTTCACAATCCGTGACGCTCAATTTGATTTCTTTTAACGGCTCAACCAGGTCGGGGCGGCTCAGAGCTACATTTTATGCCTGTTTTCATTTGGCGGCCTTTCGTTTTTCGGCCTCTAGTTTTCCCCGAAGGTATTGGGCCGTATAGCTCTTCTTTACTCGGATGATCTGCTCGGGCGACCCGGAGGCGATGACCTGTCCTCCGCCGTCGCCGCCTTCGGGGCCAAGATCGATGATATAGTCGGCCATCTTAATCACATCCAGATTGTGCTCAATGACAATGACCGTATTGCCCAGATCGCAGAGCCGCCGCAGGACGTTAAGCAGGTTGTGAATATCGGCAAAATGCAGTCCCGTGGTAGGCTCATCCAGCAGATAGAGGGTGTGTCCGGTGCCGGGCTTGCCCAGTTCGGAGGCCAGTTTGACGCGCTGGGCCTCCCCGCCGGACATGGTCGTCGAGGACTGGCCCAGGGTCATGTACCCCAGGCCAACATCGCACAAGGCCTTGAGCAGACGAAGAATCTTGGGGAAATTCGCAAAAAAGTCGCGGGCGTCGTCGATCCGCATATCCAGCACGTCGGCGATATTTTTCCCTTTATAGGCGATTTGCAGCGTCTCGGGATTGTAGCGTCTGCCCTTACACTGCTGACAGGTCACGTATACATCCGGGAGAAAATGCATCTCGATTTTCCTGGTGCCCTGCCCCTGGCAGTGCTCGCATCGGCCGCCTTTGACATTGAAGCTGAACCGTCCGGGTTTGTAGCCGCGAATCTTGGCCTCGCGCGTCATGGCAAAGAGCTGCCGGATCAGATCAAACACGCCGGTATAGGTCGCGGGATTGCTGCGCGGTGTTCGTCCGATGGGCGACTGATCGATCTCGATCACCTTGTCCACGCGTGTCACGCCGAGAATGTTCTTATGCTTGCCCGGTTTTTCACGCGAACTGTACAGGCGACGTTTAAGGCTCTTCAGCAATATTTCGGTTACCAGGGTGCTCTTGCCCGAACCGGAAACTCCTGTGACACAAGTGAAGACACCCAAAGGAAATTTCACATCGATTTTTTTAAGGTTGTTCTCTTCGGCCTGCTTGACTTCCAGGCAATTGCGCAGGCTGTATTTGCGCCGGGAAGCGGGCAGCTCGATGCGACAGGCCCCGCTGAGATACTTGCCGGTAAGCGACCGCTCACAGCGGCAGACATCGTCCAGGGCGCCCTCGACGACAAGCTCGCCTCCATGCTTTCCGGCGGCCGGGCCGATATCGATAATATGATCGGCCGCGGCGATGACATCCTCATCATGCTCGACGACCAGTACGGTGTTGCCTATATCGCGAAGCTGCTTGAGGATCGTCAGCAGTCGGTCGTTGTCCCGGCGGTGCAGGCCGATCGTCGGTTCATCGAGCACATAACAGCACCCGACCAGACCGCTGCCGACCTGGGTAGCCAGACGGATGCGCTGGGCCTCGCCGCCGGACATACTGCCGCTGCGGCGGTCCAGGGTCAGATAGCCCAGCCCGACATCCATCAGAAACCGCAGGCGGGCGCGGATTTCCTTGAGCGGTTGGGCCGCAATCAACTCCCGCTCGGTATCGAAGGTAAGATTTTGGAAAAACTGGCCCGCCTGCTCGATATTCATCGAGGTCAGGTCGCTGATGTTTTTGCCCGCGATCGTAACCGCCATCGCTTCGGGCCGCAGCCGGGTGCCTTTGCAATCGCGACAGGCCTGTTCGGACTGGTATCCATGCAGGCGAGCCTTGACGTATTCGCTGGTGGTTGTTTCCCATCGCCGCATCAGATTCGGGATCACCCCCTCGAATGACGCCTCATAACGTCGCTCGTCCTCGGCTTTGGTTCCGTACAGGAGGATCCTCTGAATCTCAGGATCAATTTCTTTGTAGGGGATGGCCTTGCTGATGCTGAAGTGGCGACAGAACCGCTTGATCAGACGGTTGTAATAGATATTCATTCGCTTGCCGCCCTTGCGCC
Organism: Sedimentisphaerales bacterium; assembly: GCA_016930745.1. GTDB lineage: Bacteria > Planctomycetota > Phycisphaerae > Sedimentisphaerales > Anaerohalosphaeraceae > JAFGGE01. Next base: position 2,349 of record JAFGGE010000241.1, on the reverse strand, counting down.
AGGCATCGACAGCGCCGTTTTCCAGCGAGACGGTCTTGTCCGGCACAATCAGGTCCGGATCGAACTCCAGGATCGTACCCAGACCGTCACAACTAGGACAGGCGCCATACGGGCTGTTGAAACTGAACAGCCGGGGCGACAGCTCAGCCAGCGACGCTTCCGGGTGCTCAATGCAGGCGAACTTCTCGCTGTAGATCACATCCGTCCAGTTGCCGTTACCATTGTTATTTTTGTCTTCGTGAGGTTCCTGGAGCATGGCCAGCACTACACCCTCGCCGACCTTGAGGGCCGTCTCGATTGAGTCGGCCAGGCGGATACGGATCGAATCCTTGATGATAAGCCGGTCGATGACCGCGGCGATATCGTGCTTCTTGTTCTTGTCGAGCAGAGGGGCATTGCGGACATCGTAGACCGTGCCGTCTACCCGAACCCGCACAAATCCTTCGCGCTGGATCCGCGCGAATATTTCTCGATGCTCCCCCTTCTGACCGCGGACCAACGGAGCGCAAACTTGCAATTTCGTGCCTTCGGGGCGGGACAGGATCGAATCGACAATCTGCGTGGCATGCTGGCTGGAGATAGGCTTGCCGCACTTCCAGCAATGAGGCCGGCCCACGCGGGCAAAAAGAAGCCGGCAATAGTCATAAATCTCTGTCGTCGTCGCCACCGTCGAACGGGGATTGCTCGAAGCGCTGCGCTGCTCGATGGCGATCGTGGGGGGGAGTCCCTCGATATGCTCGACCTGCGGCTTTTGCATCTGTTCGAGAAACTGGCGGGCATAGGCGCTGAGCGACTCGACATATTTGCGCTGGCCCTCGGCATAGATGGTATCGAAGGCCAGACTGCTCTTGCCGGAGCCGCTGATGCCCGTGACCACCACAAGCTTGTCGCGCGGGATATCGACATCGATATTCTTGAGATTATGTTCGGCCGCACCGGTAATGCGGATGACTCTCTGCACATCCTGTTGTTCTGTACGCATCGGTTCCTACCTGTCTATTGCGATCTGCGATTTCAGCGCAGAAGTAAACGAATGATTGTACCACAAGCGGGGTATCGCATACAATGGTTTTGGGTAAAAAACGCTCGTTTCGAGGGCAAAATGCGGGTTAAGTCTTTACATAGCTGGGACTTGGATTATGCGGCCGCCCGGGCCCTGCAGGAAGAATTGGCCGGACAGGTGCAGCATACGCCCCTGAGACGCCCGCCTCGGGTTGTGGCAGGCATGGATTGCGCTTTCAGCGGGGATAAAAAGCGGATTTGTGCGGTTATTGTGGTATTGGAGCATCCGGATTTCAGGATGATTGAAACCGTCCGGGCCGTATCCGATGTGACATTTCCTTACATTCCGGGATTGCTGAGTTTCCGGGAGGCGCCGGTGTGCCTGGCGGCAGCCGAAAAACTCAAGACGACGCCGGATGCCTTTCTCATTGACGGGCAGGGGATCGCCCATCCGCGGCGGCTGGGACTGGCGGCCCATCTGGGGCTGTTTCTGGACAGGCCGACTATCGGTTGCGCGAAAAGCCGCCTGATCGGCGCCTATGATGAACCGAAACCGAAAAAGGGGAACTGGTCACCTCTGTATGACAAGACGGAACGTATCGGCGCAGTTGTGCGCTCTCGAACGGAGGTTAAGCCTTTATTTATCTCGGTTGGAAACCAATGTACGCTGGAGGATGCAATCAAAACTGTGCTGCAATGGACCTCCCGATACCGCCTGCCCGAGCCTACCCGCCTGGCCCATCAGGCTGTCACCCGTCTGCGTCAGGAAGTTTAAAATTACTTTTCAGGCATTCTTCCAACGAGGGAAGTTGGTCGATAGTAATGGGCAACGTTTGTTTTTGTCTCACGCCATCAGGCAGGAGTTCAAAAAGTTTTTCTATATATACGCCTGCCCCTGAATCGTTCTCAAATTGCCGCCAGGCAGTGAGGACATCCTGGGCGGTTTTTACCCTGGCTTCCTCAGTTAACAAAATCCGGGACCAGATCATTTTAAGTTCGTTGATTTGTGCTATGGCCCCATGAAAAACATAATGAATGTTGGTTCCGCGACATCTTATAATGACTCGTCGCCACTGAGGTTCCTTCCCCTGAACCATCTCTTCAGGAAGCACTTCTGTAAGGGCCGAATCCCGTGTGCTTTGCCATATCCGAATCCAAAATAGGTACTGCGTGGATCGTATCCGTCCTGTGGCTATATCGACATCTTCATACCCAACGAAAATTCGGGAGCCAGGAAAGACATAAGGCCAAATGAGGAAAATAAGAAGTATAATACAAATGAACGGGAACAGAACTCTACGGAGCCACTTTTTTCGCATAGAAATCCTCCCTAACAACAATTTCTAT
>JAFGGE010000240.1 GCA_016930745.1 Sedimentisphaerales bacterium | reverse complement strand
GAGCTGCTGATGGGATTTGAACCCATGACCTCGTCCTTACCAAGGACGCGCTCTACCGGCTGAGCTACAGCAGCAGTTCTTTACGCTCCCTTTTCCGCCTCATTCACCACAGTAAGGTAAAACCAACCCGCCTGCCGATGTATCGGTAGGGACTCCCTATCTGCCTATCAGTAGCAAAACGAAGAGTATATAAAGACCTTGGGCTTTGTGCAAAGCGAAAAAATAGAAAAAAAATAAAAAAATTTGTCATTTTTCCTCCTTCCGGGGTGACAGGCTTTTCTTTCGATCCATCCGATGGTAAAATGGGAAACAATAATGCTATGGCGATAGTTTGAACGAGGAACATGTATGAAAAACCATGTAAACCGCCGTCGGTTCCTTCGCGGAACGATTTTCTCCGGACTAGGCCTGATTGTATTGCCGAATCTTCGCTCTGTCCTGAGATATCCGGCTAATGATCGGGGGAATGTCGCCACGCTGTCATTTCGGCAGCCGCAATTCGCTCCGGAAAAGCGGTTTTTTGTGAAAAACCACTGACCCATAATGTCCAGGAGACCCATACCCTCCAACAATGGGGCGAGTTTGTCCTGCTCGGCAATGTGGCCATAATGGCAGAAGGTCCTATCGCAACCTTTTTTATAACAGTTACATAAAGGATACCTATGAATCGTCGAACTTTTTTAGCACTATCAGGGGCAGCCGCCTCCATTGTACGATTAAGTCCATCTGTTTATGGACAAATTATCTCCTACCCGAATGTACAGGCTTTTCTTGAAGGCTGGTCTGATCCGCCGCGGGAATTCTCCCAGGCCCCCTTCTGGTTCTGGAACGACGATTTGACGGAAAAGGAACTGGCCCGCCAGCTTGACGATTTCTGCGCTCATAGCGTATACGCCTTCGTGATTCACCCCCGGGCCGGGCTGCCCAAGTCCATCGGCTGGATGAGTGACCGCATGATCCACTTTATGCGGTTCACCATCGAGGAAGCCCGCAAACGAGACATGTGGGCCATTTTGTACGATGAAGGAATGTATCCCAGCGGTTCATCCAGCGGGCAGGTGGTCGAAGCCAACCCTGCCTATCGCACACGTGCGCTGTTTGCCGTCGATCTGGACGAAGCCGGACCAAACAGCGAACAATCCGGCATTCGCATCGGTGCCGACGGCAATCCCGCTCTGGAGGAGGGACAGACTCTTGTCGCCATCACAAAACGCAGGAAAGATGGGCATCGGATCGCCGTGGTCGATCGCGCAGCGCGTTCCGGCGCCTCCCATATCCGCGGCCTGCACTTTACGCAGGAGGATCCTCCGCGACGGTCCGACCACCGGGAAGTGCCGGAAAACCGCCCGCCCGGCGGGGATATCCTCAACCCGGAATCGGTCCAATGCTTTATCAGGTTGGTCTATCAGCGATTCTACGATGAATTCAAGGAGCATTTCGGCAAGACGATCAGGGCGATCTTCACCGACGAGCCCTCCATTCTGGCCCGAGGCGCTGAACGCGGGGCGGTGCCGGGCACGACGGGCATCCTGGAACACGTCAACGAAATCCTCGGCTACGATTTTACTCCGTATCTGCCTGCCCTTTGGTATGGCGATGAGCCGCAGGCGGCTCACTACCGCAAGGAATGGGCCCGCGCCCTGCAGGCCCGGCTGGAAAAGACCTTTTACGAGCCGATTTCCCGATGGTGCGCCGAGCATGGCGTCGCCCTGACCGGCCATCCGGCGGCCCCGGACGACATCGGCCACCTTCGCCACTTCCAGATCCCCGGCCAGGACATCGTATGGAGATACATTGAGCCGGGCAAGCCCTCCGCCCTGGAAGGGGCACAGTCCACGCAGGCCAAATGCGCCTCCTCGGCCATGATCCACCTGGGCCGGCGGCGCAACGGCAACGAATTCTGCGGGGCCTATGGGCACAATTTCACATTCGAGGAGATGAAGTGGCTTACGAACTGGCTCATCGTCCGCGGCTGCAATCTGCTGATCCCGCACGCCTTTTATTATTCGATCCGCGGTCCGCGCATCGATGAGCGTCCGCCGGACGTCGGTCCCAACAATGTCTGGTGGGACCGGTACAAGCCTTATGCCGACGCCGGCCGGCGTCTCTGCTGGCTCAATACCGACTGCCGACACATCTGCCATCTGGCCATTCTGGGTCGTAACGATTCTCTGTCCTGGCAGGCGGCCAAGGTCTGCTTCCAGAATCAGCGGGATTTTAACTATCTCGAAGCCCGACATCTGTGGGAAGATGCGAAGGTAGATGCAACTGGTATCGCCATCGCCGGGATGCATTACAAGGCGCTCCTGCTGGAAGACGATCCGCCCGAAAAGGCTCAGCCGGGATTTGATACCCTGGAAAAAGCCGGTCGTATTATTCGATATACTCCCGACATGAAAAATGATGTGTTAATTGAAAAAATCGACCGCCTCATCGAGTCGGAGGTCACAATCGATCCCCCCTCACCCGACCTGCGCCTCCGCCACGTCGTCAAAAACGATGTCCATGCCTATATCCTGTTCAACGAAGGCGAGAAGGAAATCAAAACACGGATGAAAACAAAGTCCAGGGGAACTCATGCCCTGCTGGATCTGGAAACCGGCAAACAAAGTCCTCTCTCGATAGAGGGAGAAATTACCTTTCAAGCTCATGAGATAAAAGTAATCGTACAGTTATAGCTTCTCGTCGAGACGTTTTGAGATAGTTTTGAGTTTCCGCCTCTCTCGCCAGGACAAGCTGTGAAGGCCGGACCGGGAAACCTTATCCAGCAGACGGTCCAGTTCCTTTTGATCGGCCTGGCGTCTGCGGGCATTCTGCTCTTGTCGGGGGTGAGATCGCCGGATGGATTGCCGTATCCCGCCGGGCAGGTATAAGGGCCATTTCAGACAGAATACCAATAGGCTCGCCGTAATCGCCATCACTGCCGCGTATAAATATGGGCTGGCTTTGATTATGGACGGATGCAGGGCCGTTGCCACCAACAGGCCCACAATCGCCCCGCCCAGATGCGCATCATGCCCGATATCATCCGACTGCTTTCGCATCCCGTAAAACGAAAACAGCAAAAACGCGATCGCATATACCCACGAAGGAATCGGCACCGGCAGCATGAACAAAATAATCGATCCGCCCGGCAGCAGAAAGATCGATGCATAGATCACGCCGCACACCCCGCCCGATGCACCGAGGGCCCGGTATTCATGATGCCGATGCAGGTACAACGAAAGCAGGTTGCCGCCGAGGATGCCGGAGAAATAGATCAGCAAAAAGTCCTTAAAGCCATATATTTCCTCGATATATCGCCCGAAGGCATAGAGGGAATACATGTTAAACAGCAGGTGCATCCAGTCCAAATGAAAAAAGCCGCTGGTCACAAGGCGGAAATATTCCTTGTCCCGCAGGATTCGCACCGGTTCGAACAGATACTGGTCCGTCAGCGAGGGTAACATAAAACCGCGATAGGACACGACTACCGTGATCGCGATAATCCCCAGATTCCAGATGGCTGTCGGTCCCCGCATCCTTTCTCCTCAGGAGCCTTTACTCTCAATCGCCGTTATCATCCGTATGACATCGACCACCGCCGCCACATCATGCGCCCGGATGACAGCCACCCCCCTGCCCGCGCAATGCGCGACCGTGGCAGCCGTGCCGAAGACGCGATCGGCAGGATCTTTACGCCCGGTGATCTCGCCGATAAATCGCTTGCGGCTTGTCCCGGCCAGTACAGGATACCCCGACGATGTGAATCGGTCGATATCGTGCAGCAGTTGCAGGTTGTGGCGGGTGGTCTTACCGAATCCGATCCCTGGATCGATGAAAATCCGCTCCGAAGGGATGCCCGCCTGTTCGGCCTTTCGCGCGCGAGTCAGCAGAAAGTCCAGCACTTCCATCGTCACATCTTCATACTGCGGATCGGCCTGCATCGTCGTCGGATCGCCCTGCATATGCATCAGGACTACCGCGGCCCCGCGATCCGCCGCCAACATCGCCATCGCATCGTCGGCCAGCGCTGTGATATCGTTGACCATGGCCGCTCCCGCATCCAGGGCCGCCCGGGCCACCT
>JAFGGE010000239.1 GCA_016930745.1 Sedimentisphaerales bacterium | reverse complement strand
GTCCGTAACGGGGGCGAAGGTGGGCTCTGGGTATGATCGCCTCAAATGTTATCGGATGTTTTGCAAGATTGTTTGAGGGGTAAGATTACCGCCTTGCGGCGTACCACGAGGAGTCTCAACGAATACATCGGATTCCATATAACCCGCCTTCAAGAATCGCTCAATAATGAACAAAAGGCTCGAATCCTTAATACGTACCTTCAGCGCCTTCATCATCCACTCATGAGACACACTGTCAAAGAAGCTTTTGATGTCAGCGTCGATGACGTACCTGATGTGCTTCGTCATCAGCACTCTGTCTGCCGCCGCGATGGCTTGGTGACAACCTCTGTTGGGACGAAATCCATAGGAGCAGTCCAAGAAATCAACCTCGTAAATCGCCTCAAGTATCCTAACCAATGCTTTCTGAACGATCTTGTCTTCCAGCGCAGGCAGTCCTAGGGGACGCTTAGAGTTCTGATCCTTGGGTATATAAATCCGCTTCGAGGGCAGTGGCTTGTACCGCTTAACCCTGAGACGAGCTACCAACTCCGACAGGTTTTCATCCAGACGCTTTCCGTATTCCTTCCAGGATACACCATCAATGCCACTCACCCGGTCCCTGCCGAGCTTGTAGTAGCATTCCTTCAGGAACCCCTCATTCAATAGATGTGCTAAACTTGTGAATTGACATCTGGGGTCCTTCAGAGCCCGTTCCGATATAAGGGTCAGTCTTTGCATTAATTTCTCCATCTCTGAGTATGGTTAATGCCTTCTCAATCCTTTACGCCTTGTTGCTAGCCCCTTCGAGTGAGTGCTGTACACTCCACCGGGCATTACCCCGGTTACACCTCTACTATAGGCTAGTCCGACTGCCATGCTGCCTTACTCCCGCCTCGACCTCTTCGGCTTGTTGGGAGCTTCTTTGGGAACAGCATGGCTCTCCCAAGTTCCGATGCGAACATTGAACTGCCTGCCATGGACTTCGACCCCGGTACGTTCTCACTACACTCACCTGTATCGCATAGGAGAATGCTGGCTTCCAGCCTATGAAAGCCTTGGCCCTGTACAATTAGATGTATTTCGGGGCTGCATACCTTCACTTGCGTTATGGCCGACAGCTCGCCCTTCCTCTGGCTTCGCATGATTTGTTACCTCCTCATACGCAGAGTTCAGTTCTGGCCTGGTGGTTAGCCTTTGGCCATGCTGGCTTATCCAGCTTGCTCGCATCAGCTTCGCTTGGCACACTCATCGGACCATCTCCTCGATTTAAAAATATGGATTCCTGTTTCTAACGCTATGGGAGGATTCGAGAAATGACACATACCTTGTTATGTCCGAGGATGGAAATCTGCCCGATTTACAGCGCCTATGTGGAGCAAACCAAAGACGACACCTTCGGCATCATTTGCATGGAAACCATCGAGAACCGTGTTTTCTATTCCTGTACGGCCTTGAACACCGTTCTGGAGTTATTCAATGCCAAACAATTGTCCGAGGAGATGATGCGAAGGATCGAGGGGCTTCTGGATTGCTTTTTGATCGAACAGGCCAACAAACAGGTTCCCAAACGCCGTGCTGATTTTTAAACATACCGGGTAAGAAGAAAGGCTCTTCGTCAACCGAAGCGCAGAAAAAAAGGGAGTACAGACATTTCATTCAGAATCGATTGTAGGGTCTGACTCCCTTGTTGCGACATGCCCGAATGCACGTTACCGCGGGTTGTGCTCCTGGCCGAAACCGGCCTGCGCTGCACTCGCAACATTTATACTATATCACAAACGTCAAGCCAAGTCAAGTGCCTCAACAAACGGCAAACATAAAACTCCTTCGGAAAGCCCCATAAAAAGAGACCGGCGCACGCATTACGAACATTGCAAAACATCGGATAGCAAGGTCCCCCTACAGGGACAAAACGCGCGGATATTTTTTTCCGGAGTCCCCGGGGGAACCTCACAGCCGGGCTGTAAAATGAATGGATCGCCGGCCATAGTAAAACATGTCCGAGCGGCATTGGCGACCTCTTCCGGAGAGCCATTCAATAAGACCGAGGCGGGATCGAAATTGCCTGCCAGTACAACTTTCGGCCCGACCGCCTGACGGGCCTTGTCCAGCGGGACCATCCAGTCCACATCGATAATATCGGCGCCGGTTTTCGCCATCTGTCCAATCAGATTAGTGATATTCCCGCAGATGTGCAGTTTCACGGTTCCCCCCGCCTCGTGAATTCCGTCGATCAGTTTCTTCTCCCATGGAAACACGTGGTCGATATACATCGGCGGGCTGATCAGACTTGCCGCCGCATCCCCCACGCCGATCATATCCGCTCCCCGCCGAATTTGTGCCCGGGCGAAAGCAATCGCATTTTCCACGATGGGCTCGCACGCCTCGGCAAACATCTCCGGCTTGTCGATCAGGTCCATCAGCGTGTTTTCGACGCCGCGCAGGTCGCCGTATTCGGCCATCGGTCCTTCCACCCAACCCAGAACGCTGTGCGTTTCACCCAGTTCGCTTGCCAGCCTGGCCACACCCTCCAGCCGGTCTTTCGTCCGCGGTGAACCTTCGATATCAATCGACTTCAACCGGGCCAGATCCTCCGAATTCCGGAGTAAATATCCCCTGGACTTTCCCACCCCCTCTTGCGGCCAGTCGAATTCCATCCCGTAGGCGCTGGCCTCCCGAAAGGGATCGCTGATGGCGCTGGCCTGATCAAGCCCAAAGGCTTTTACGACGGCCAACTGGGCTTGTGCCAATACCTCCGCATCCAGATAATAATCGCGATAGGTATGGCCCACAAAATGGGCGGCCCAGGCCATGAAGATCGGCGTCACGGGGGGCCGGTCTACCGGCGTTCCGTCCAACAAAGCATAGATTCGTTCCTTCGGCGTCATGTTGCCTCCATCGACTTTGTTCTTCGAAATACTGTCATAAACAGGCATATAATAGCATTCCATAGACCCGGCGGCAAGCAAAGGTCAAAATCAACATCGCATAGAAACAGCCATGGATTGGCAGGGGAAAAATAAAAAATCTTCCAAAATCTTCTGCACATCCCCCCTTCGATGTGTCTATGATAACGAAGGCAGTATCCGGAGAATGACATGAAAAATAGAATCGCAACGTGGTCCGCCGCGGCAGCGCTCCTGATCGGGATCGCTACTGTGATCCTCTTTCGTAACACCACCTCCGGCGCAGTATGGGGCCGGTTAGTCGACCGTGTCGCCAATAGTAAAACCGTCGTCTATCGTATGACCGCTACAATCAAAGAAATGCCCGGCACGCCGGAGGAGGCCGTTACGGACATCCTCCGGTATGCCAAACTCGCCTACGATCAGGGTATTCGCGTGGATACCCATAGCAAACTGCCCAACAAAACCGTCTCAACCCACACGTACGTCCAGTTCGATGAGCCGTTGATAACGATGGTCATGCCGGAGGATCGGGAATATATCACGATGCCCCTCACCAATGAGTTCATGAAAAAAATGGAACGGGAAAACGGAGATCCTCGATTCCTGCTGACCAAAATGATGGAATTCGACTATACCCCGTTGGGAAAGAAAATTTTCAATAACATACAGGTCGAGGGAATTGAAGTCACAAACACGAAAATGGGTTTGGCCCTTAGTCCCGGTCTGGGAGAAGGAATGTTCGATGAAGTCACAGCCCGGCTTTGGGTTTCTGTGGAAACCGAACTTCCGGCACAACTGGCCATCCATGTCTCGGCCGACGACGGCTCTCTTACGATGGATACGACGATCGATAGTTTCCAGTGGAATGTCCCGATTTCTTCCGACGAAATGGTTCCCCGTATTCCCGAAAGCTATAAACGGATTTCTCGGTCGGAGTATTTCGCCGGAAGGGAAGGACGCATTATCATCGATGTTCTTGCTTTGTTCGCCAAAATGACTGATGGACAATACCCCAGTTCTTTGACGACTCAGACCATTGCCAAGGAGTTCCTCCAGGCTGTCTCCCTGAAATCCGACGGTTCATCCCTTCCGCCTGACGAGGAAATGGTCAATACTCTGCTCCAATTCCAAAAGGTGGAAAGACTATTCTCCGACATGATAAATGAAAACAAAGATCCGGCTTATTACGGGGGTAAAGTCAGCGCCCGCTTCCCCCATGCGGTTCTTCTTCGATGGAAAAGCCGGAACGATCTTTATACGGTGGTTTTCGGCGATCTGTCCGTCCTGCAAGTCACTCCACAGGAGCTTGAAGAGTTTGAATCGACATCACACAATCCTGACAAATAGCCCTTCATGCCGGAGTCGATGGACGGCGGCATTGAGGAGAATATGAAGACGGATTTGACTTCCTGAGGAACTTTAGATATGATCCCAGGTTGTTAAAATCAGGATTTTTCTTTTCTTGGGTAAGGACGTATCATGGCAGCCGAGTTTCTTTCGGACGATTTTCTCTTGCAGAACAAAACCGCATGCATTTTATACCATGAGCATGCGGCCGGAATGCCCATTTACGATTATCACTGTCACTTGCCCGCCGACCAGATCGCATCGGATAAGCGATTCGAAAATATGACGCAAATCTGGCTGTACGGCGATCATTACAAGTGGCGCGCCATGCGCAGCAACGGAATCGAGGAAAGGTATTGCACGGGAGACGCATCGGACTGGGAAAAATTCGCCCAATGGGCCGAAACGGTGCCTTACTGCCTGCGGAATCCTCTCTATCACTGGACGCACATGGAATTGAAAAGGCCTTTCGGGATTACTGGCAAGCTCCTGAATCCAAATACCGCACGCCAAATCTATGAACAATGCAATGCCATGCTGGCCATGCCGGAGTACAGCGTGCGGAATATCCTGCGAAAGATGAACGTAAAGCTGGTCTGCACCACCGAAGATCCGCTGGACAGCCTGGAGCACCACCAGAAGATTCGAGCCGATGGATTTGAGATCAGGGTGCATACCGCATGGCGGCCGGATAAGGCGATGGCCGCCGAGAACGTGGCAAACCTGAACGCCTGGATCGACCGGCTGGCCGAATTGACGGATATGGATATCCGCACATTCTCCGATTACCTAGAAGCGATCGGCAAGCGGCATCAATATTTCCATGACAACGGTTGCCGGCTCAGCGATCATGGCCTGGAGGCGGCTGTCGCCGAAGATTTTACCCAGAGCCAGATCGAAGCGGTCTTCGGCAAGATTCGCACGGCCAAACCGCTGACGCCGGAGGAAGTGCTGCAATTCAAGTCGGCCATGATGATCGAGTTTGCCCTGCTCGACTGGCAAAAAGGATGGGTGCAGCAGCTTCACCTGGGGCCCATGCGCAACAACAATTCGCGGATGTTCGCCCAACTCGGTCCGGATACGGGATTCGATTCCATCGGAGATACCATGACGGCCGCCCCGCTGGCCCGTTTCCTCGACCGGCTGGACCGCACCAATCGGCTGCCCAAGACGATCCTGTACAACATCCATCCGCGGGATAACGAGGTGATGGCGACAATGCTGGGCAATTTCCAGGATGGCTCCTGCCCCGGCAAGATGCAGTACGGTTCCGGCTGGTGGTTCCTCGACCAGATGGACGGGATGATCAAGCAGATGAACGCCCTGTCCAATCTGGGGCTGTTGAGCCGGTTTGTGGGGATGCTGACCGATTCGCGCAGCTTTTTGTCGTATCCGCGGCATGAATACTTCCGGCGCATCCTGTGCAACCTGCTGGGAGAGGATGTCGAAAAGGGCCTGCTGCCCGGAGACATGTCCCTTCTGGGGCAAATGGTGGAGGACATCTCCTACAACAACGCCCGCAGCTACTTCCCTATGGAATGCGATTGAGAATATAGCTTACCCAAGTAGACTTGACAAAAACGCCGTGTTTTGATACTATCGCTCCCATGGAGACTATGTTTACTTCCAGGGTTTGTAAAGATTCTGTTCAACGCTTGTTGGCAGCGATATGTGTTTTCTTCATGGCCTCGTCTGCTTGGCCTGTTTATGCGGCAAGCGTCTTCCTCGTTCCGACAACTTCGAACGCATCCTGGGAGGATTTTGCTTTTTTTGCCGCAGTTTCGGCTTCTTGTAGGGTCAACTCAGGCAAACCTTGTGTGATAGCGCTAGAAGCCGATGCTTCGATAACGGAGGAACTGCAGGACTTTCTCTCCCGTTACTCGCCTGAGCAGATTTATCTGGTAGATGATGGACCAGTCGGAGAGGGCATGACAGCCGTTACATGTAACTCTGTCGAAACGCCCGGTCAACGGTCATTATGCCAGTGGGCCGCTTCCGCTGCCGGTTCCCGGTCCGAACAGGATATTTTATCTGGCAGCTCATACACCGGATGCGGCCGAGTACGATTGCATTCTAATCGATATGGATTATGATGAGCTAGTCGGTCCAAGTGAATTTTTCGAGGTCGGAGACCCATTCGTGGATGATTTTGACATCTCGCCACTGGATCCCAGATATTACAGAGTGCTGGCGATCGGCGGTAACGGAAAGCGTCTGGAGACAGGCGGCTTTTTTGATTGCGGATTTGAGAACTGGTGGCTGGGCAGCCTTAGTGTCAGTGGCGAAAGCTATGATTTCGCCGTGACTTGTCTTGGGGTCGGCAGCACGTTCTTTGGCGCATACGATTCCGTTTTTGTTGACCGGGACCAGGACGGCTCATACGATGGACCGGGAGAGGGTCCCTTCATTTCCGGCGACAACGTCGAACTGGCGGGCCGGCGATATGCCGTTACGATTGGATTCGAGGGCACGAGAACACCCGGTGATATCAAACTGACGTATCCCTGCGCTGAGGAGATCAGCGAGCATCTAAAGCTCTATTATGAAGCGGTCGGATCGATTCCGCAGTACCTTTGCATCGTCGGCGACATCGATGCGATTCCGCCCGGACTGGTTGCCGCGCATCCATACAGCGACGTCGAGGACATTCCGACAGACCTGCCTCTGGCCAGCGCCGATGCCGACGTCTTTGCCGAGACGTGCACCGGTCGTATAATCGGAAACAATTATCACTATGTAACCCTGCTCGCGGCGCGATCGGTGGTTTATGAAGACCTCATCGACGCCTCATGGTCACAGCGTATGCTGTCAATAGCCGGCGAGGATGGGCAGGTTGGAGTCGTCAAGTATATCACCAACAGCCTCGAAAACGTCGGTTTCGATGCGCCGCTCGAGGTCTTTCACTATGGCAAGTACGAGGACGATCAGATGGTTGATCGTTCAGTCATAGTCCATTTCAACCATGCCGGTGAGACGAGTTGGGTTGGAGGCCCCAATAAGTTGTTCCCTGCTTTGCTTGCGCTCTGCGTGGCCCAATCAGGCGGGTGTCTCAGCGCTAATCTCGACCTGAACCAGTACACCACCAATACCATAGCCAGGCGGTTTCTCCGCAGAGGCGCTGTGGCCTACATAGGCAATTCCAGACAGGCGTCGAATCCGATTGTCCAGTACATATCCCAATTCTGGAGCGGGATGACCGACGGCATGACTCTGGGTCAGGCTCACAGGCGCGCTCAGAACGCCAAGTTGTGTCGGCATATGGAAGACGAGTCCTTTGGCAGCGGCTACAACTATATAGCGGCCTACGAGGCGACGCTTTATGGTGACCCGGCGCTGAAGATCTACATTCCGGCATCGCCGACGGTCAGACCTGCGCATAGCGAGTTTGGACCTTCCAGCCTTATCGTTCACGGTCCCGAGCAGTGGCGTGATGACCTGTTACCGACCGACTTCCATGCCTATACGGGTTATGGCGTCTCACAGGATAATTTCATGTGGAACCCGCGATACTTTGCCGAGTACCGCACACTCCTGGCGGTCAAGTCTCTCGATCAGGTGACAGATACGAGCGAGCCTCTGGGCTGGAACGGATCATGGTTTATTGATGAACATCAGGATGGAACTCGGTCTGTGTACTGGCTGACTCAACTGCTGGACTATGACATGAATACCGGCAGTATCACCGACAGTCTCGACAGAATCGAGTATGCAATCGACTTTTTGTGCGATCTCGATAATGATTGCGACGTAGACGGTTACGATCTGGATATTCTTGCATCAAACTGGCTGGTCGAGACATGCGTTGAGCGCGATCACTGCTCAGGCGCCGATATTAACAGCGACGGAGCCGTGGACTTGACTGATTTGTCGGTTTTCGCGGCGGATTGGACTGAAAAATCTCTTCCCTGATGGTGCCGATCAATGGTACAAAATTGCTTATTTCATTTATTACATCAATTTACGGCATCCGCCGGAGCGGGTTTTCTGGCGCTGAGCAGAGAGACCACGGCGATCACGGCAATACCCGCGAGAATCGAGATGATATAGACCGGCCAGCCGGGTCCTTTGCCGGACCATTCGATCAGGCCGAGCTTGTCGGGCAGCCACATGCTGAACGCCGGAAGGTAGGTGCAGATCATCAGAACCGTGATCATCGCCGCAAAAAACGGCAGGATGTGCCGGATCACCTTGGTCACGGTCGTCTCGGCGATTCCGCAGCCCAGAAACAGACACGTCCCGACCGGCGGGGTGCACAGGCCGATGCACAGGTTCATGATCAAAATGATGCCGAAGTGCAGCGGATCCATCTCAAAGCCGACGAAGCGTGAAACAATGGGCAGAAAGATCGGCGTAAAGATCAGCACCGCCGGCGTCATATCCATGAACGTTCCGACAATCAGCAGCATGATATTGATAATCAGCAGAAGAACATAGGGATTCTGCGTCAGGCCGGTCAGCGTGGCGCTGACATTTTGCGGGACGTTTTCCAGGGTCATCACGCTGCTCATGGCCATGGATGTGGCGACCAGCATCAGCACCACGGCCGTCGTAACGGCGGACTTGAGAATGATATCGGGAATCTCTTTCCATTTTACCTCCCGATACAAAAACACGCTGAGCAGGAAGGCGTAGACCACGGCGATCGCCGAGGCCTCTGTCGCCGTAAAGACGCCGGCCAGAATCCCGCCAAGCACGATCACAATCAGCATCAGGGCCGGGATCGCCTGAACGAAGACGATGAAACCTTTCCACGATATTTTGATCCCATACCAGAGGACCAGGACTGTGATCAAGAACGAATATCCCACAAGGATCAGACTCGTACTCGAAAACCGATCCCCTCCGTCATAGAGCTGCCCGATAAAATACCCCTTTCCCAACAGAATGGGCAGAAACTGCAAACCAAGCAGGCCTGCCATAATGATTCGTTTCTCCTTCGACATTCCGATCAGGAACAAAACGATGTTGATGATGAGCATAAGGACGGCCAAAAGCCCGCAGGCTGAGACTGTCCATATATGGATCGTCCGCAAAGAGGCGCGAAATACGGCGTTTTCGTCGGTCAGGGCGAGCAGCTTTTCCGGAATGCCGAACTGGCCCCTGTACAGGATCAATACAATTGGAATGACCAGGCATAATGTCGTCCCTACCATCCGGATGATGATTTCATTCAGCTTGAAAAGATCCTCTGATCCGTATTTATGCCTAGCCGCCAGAATTCCCGCCGCGATCATCAAACCCAGACCCACCATGATCCCAGGGATCACGCCGGCAATGAAGATGGCGGCAATGGAAGTAGCCCCGCCGGTCGCGAGGGAATAGACGATCATGACGTTGCTGGGGGGAATGAGCAGGCCCGTGGTCGCCGCGGTGATGCTGACCGAAGCGTTGTAATCCCTATGATAGCCCATCTTGTTCATCAGGGGAACCATGAAGCCCCCCACAGAAGAGACCGCCGCGGCCGCCGAACCGGAAATCGATCCGAAAAGCATACAAGTGAAAATATTGACAAACGCCAGTCCGCCGCGAAATCCGCCCACCAGGACATTGGCAAAATCAATGAGCCGCCGGGCGATCCCGCCGTGGCCCATAAACAGGCCCGAAAGGATAAAAAACGGAATCGCCAGCAGGGCAAACTCATCGATGCCGGTGGCCATCTTATGAGCGGTCGTCATCAGGCTGGGCATATCGCCCATCACGACAAATCCCAGCAGAGCCGCCAGGCCCATGCAGAAGGCGACAGGCACATTCAGCACAAGAAGAAGGACAAAAACAACGATCAAAATGGCTATCGCAGGGGTCATATTCAAACCTTAAAGACTGTCCCCTTCCTGGCCGCCTCCCGGTACAGACGGCGGTTTAATACTGTCGATCGCCTTTTGAAAGGCGTACTGGCCACGGATCACAAGCAGGATTTTCTCAATAAGAAGCTCAATGCTGTAAAAGACCAGGAAAAATCCGCTGATGGGCAGGGCCAGATAGACATACCCCATCTTCAATCCCAGCGCTGGTGAGATCTGCCCGCCTCGAAAGATGTTCAGTGTGAAAAAAAAACCGCCCAGAAACATTACAAAAAAGGAAAACAAGCCAATGCAAATAAAGACAAACACCTCCGTGTACAAGCGGGTCCGCGCGGAGAGTTTCCCGACAAAGTAGTCGATCCCCAGATGAGCCCCTCGATTCAGGGCGACCGATGCCCCCAGCATGCCCACCCAGATCATCAGAAATGTCGCCAGTTCCTCGCTCCACGAGCTGGGATGATTCAAGACATAACGGGTAAAGACCTGCCAGACGACATCCAGAACCAGCACCGTCATGACCACAGTCAGGAGAATCTCAAGAAACCAGTCGAGGACCTTCTTCACAGCAGACAGCATGGCCTATTGCACCTCTGAGATACGCTGAATCAGGGCCTTGATGTTGTCCGGCTGGGCTTCGAGCATGGGCTTAACCGCCTCGCGAAACGGCGCCTTATCGGGGAGTATGACCTCCACGCCCGCCTTCTGCACCTCCTCCATGGATTTTTTCTCAAATTCGGCCCACAGTCGGCGTTCTTCATCCACCGATTCATCGACCGCTTCCTGGAGAATCTGCTTTTCCTGCTCGGTCAGCTTATTCCAGCGGATCGGGCTGATCAAAAGCACATCCGGAGGCATCGTATGCTCATCGAGCGTATAATATTTGCAGATTTCATAATGTTTGGAGGTATACAGGCTGGGGGGATTGTTTTCCGCGCCGTCGACCACACCCTGCTGAAGTGAAGTATACAACTCGCCCCAGGGAATCGGCGTAGCCGAAGCGCCCATCGATTTGACCATATCGATGGCAATAGGACTCTGCTGGACACGAATCTTCAGGCCTGCCAGATCGGCAGGCGCTTTGATGGGTTTGTTGACGGTGTAAAAACTGCGTGCTCCGGCGTCATAGAAACACAGACCCTTGAGCCCTTTAGACTGGCCGGCGGCCAGCAGTTCCTTGCCGATATCCCCCTTGAGGACCTTCCAGTAATGATCGGCATCCCGGAACAGATACGGCAGGCCAAGGACCTTCATCTCATCCACGAACGCCTCCAGCGGCGATGACGAGGTCTTGGTCATACCCAGCGAGCCGAGCTGCAGGTTCTCGAGACATTCCTTTTCGTTGCCAAGCTGTTCGCCGGGATAGATATCGACACGCATCTTGCCCTGCGATTTTTCCGCCACCCGCTGCGCCATGAATTCCATCGCCTTATGCACCGGATGATCGGTATTCAGACCGTGAGCCAGCTTGATAACAGTCACATCCCCCTCTTTTTTACCGCATCCGACAACAAGAAACAAAATACTGCCGGCCAGAAGAAGACACGGGATAGCGATCTTTTTCATGGTTTCACCTCGTTTTCACTGTACCGCATTCGTACTGTCACTTTGCTGATGCCGCTTTTCGGCACGCCCCGGAGGAAAATATGCTGCGCCTGCTGGGCTTAGAGAGCGGAACTATAACGGACTTGGAGCCCATTGGCAACAATTTTTTCCGTTGCTTGCTGTGCTGTTCGATTCGTCTTGCTGATCGATTCCAATCTTACCGAGGACAATCATTGCCGTCTTCGGCGACGTCTTTGGGCTAATTCCAGATTCTGCTGGATCGTCGGACGGCACTTGTCGTCGGCTCCGTCCAGGGCATTTTCAAACTGTGCCTGAGCCCCCCACCGGATGGCCATCAGCGCCATGGCGGCCGGCTCGCATAAAGCTTCGTCATGGAGGAATTTACCCAGCGTTTCGACGACCTCCCTGCCGCCCACCACCTGCAATTCCTGGATCAGATACTGTTTGACGCCTTTGGGATACTCCTTCTCCAGACAGCCGGCAATAGCCTGCGCGACCATTGGCCTCTTTTCCTGATCCTGCCCTATGCCGATGGCCACACAATGCAAAGCATAATGTGCCTTATAATCGTCGCCCTTGCCCGGCTCGGTAAGCATATCGACCACAGCACTAATACTATCGGCCCCGCCTGCCAGAATCCCCGCTGTGACCTCATCCACAACCTGTTTATCGATCTGGCTCATCAATCCCCGATCGTCGGGATCGGGAAGTTGCTTGATCAATTCATTCACTTTCTCATTCATGATCGGTTCCTTTCGATACCGCATCTGTCCTGCTTATAAATGCCACGGGGTTCGCATCGGCTGATTGACCAGCCGGTTGGCCTGTTCGTCGCCGACAATCACTTCCCGGACGGGATCGTATTGAATCTTTCGCCCCACCCGAATCGCGATATTGGCCAGATGCATCAGGCAGACCCCTCGATGCGCCGCATCCGCATTGCCCCCGGCCCGTTTGCGAGTACGTATGGCATCCGGAAAACTGACAAGCGGCTCCGGATCCGGCATCGCCTTGAGCTTTTCCCGGTCCTCCGGGGCAAGGTCGTTGATGCTGATATCCCGCGGCTGCATCCGGTCATAGGGCTTGCCCCATTCCTGACTGTCGAAGACAAGCGTCAGTCCGTCGGCGTATTTCAACTCAACCCATCCCCACATCCCGCAGGCCTCCGGATGCGCCGGCGGGGCATACGGCTCGATGGTAACCGGACTGGTGTCGTCCTTGCCGTACATGTACTGGAAGCCGTCAAAATAATGCTGCCCCATATCGGTCAGGCCGCCGCCTTCATAATCCCAGTACCCGCGGTGCGAGCCGCCGAACCGATGCGGATGATACGGACGCAAGGGCGACGGTCCGCAGTACATATTCCAGTCCAGGCTCTTGGGAACCGGTTGCGGCTTGGGATTGATCATTCCGCTCCATTCCTTCACCTTGAAGCCGCCTCGCTGAATATGCACAACGGGATTGCTCTTCAGCAGACCGCTGGTCATGAGCTTACGTTTGTTGCGGTCGGCGCTGAAGCGACCGTACGTCCCAACCTGAAAGATTCGTCCTGTCCTCTTTTCGGCTTCGGCGACGGCCCGCCCTTCGGCGATAAAGCGCGTCATGGGCTTTTCGCACAGGACATCCTTACCCGCCTCCATCGCGGCGATGGAAATCAGGGCGTGCCAGTGCGGCGGCGTGGCGATGGCCACCACATCGATATCCTTGCGCTCCAGCACCCGCCGAAAGTCCGTATATACTTTCTTGTTATCGGCATCATTGAGAAATTTTACATCACAGATGGCCACCTTGTTGACATTGGGTCCCAGGCCTTCGAACGTGCCGTTGCCCCGACCGCCGCAGCCGATCAGCGCCCCGCCGAAGGTGTCGCTGGGCGGCGTCTGGCCCTGGCCGATCACATGACGCGGCACGATGGTAAAGGCCGCCGCGGCCGCGGTAGTCTGTAAAAATCGACGACGGGAAAAACCGCTGTTTTGCTGCATGATACACGCTCCTTTCCGAACTGCCATACACGGATTTTGATTCGAACTCGTGTCCCCTGATTTAAAAGCAACTTCCTTATCTTGAAAACCAGGCGCTCATTATACAGGGAAACACCATGCCTTTACAAGCTCGCCATGTCTGTGAAAAAAGAAAAAGATAGAGCAGCGTATCGAGAGCGGATCAGACACAAACCGTTTGAGACTGTTTGATCTGCCCATCCAGGCTGATGGTGATGTCCTCGAAAGACAAGTTGCTTTGGGCGGCCCGGATGGCGTTCTGGGCGATCCAGACCAGACCGGAACAGCACGGCACTTCCATATGGACGACCGTCAGCGAGGCCGGCTGCGCGATCTTGAGAATATCGGCCAGTTTCTGGACATAATACTCACGGTCATCCAGCTTGGGGCATCCGATGGCGATCGCCTTATCTTTCAACAACCGCTGGTGAAAATCACCCATCGCAAAAGGAACACAGTCGGCCACCAGGAGCAGATCGGCGTTTTTAAGGTAGGACGCCATCGGCGAGAGCAGGTGCAATTGCACAGGCCATTGACGCAGTTGCGAAGAGACATCCCCTGCTTGCGAATCGTCATTAGTGGATGGAGTCAAACTTCGGGCCTTCATACCGGGACAGACAAAGCCGGCGGCGGGAATCGAATCCGAAAGGGGCTTTTCTTTCTGCTGTTGGAGATACTGTTTCACGGCCTTTTCATCAAATTCAGCAGCTTCCCGCTGTTCGATGGTGATCGCATCCTGCGGGCAATGCCCTAGACAGGCGCCCAGGCCGTCACAATAGGTCTCGCTGACGAGCCGGGCCTTTCCATTGATGATCTGAATCGCCCCCTCAGCACAGGCCGTCACACACTGCCCACAGCCGTTACATTTATCTTCATCGATCTTTACGATATTTCGCAGGGCCATAATTGTCTTTCTTCCGCAAGGGAAAGCAAGGCGGACCATGGGGCTCCGCCCTGCTGTTGTTGCGTTTTGTTGTTCTAGGCGGCGGGTTCCAAAATCGCTTTGAGGTCTTGCTCCGCTGTCGTGATCGGAGCGATATTGAACTTCTCCACCAGCACATGGAGCACATCCGGCGTGATAAAGGCCGGCAGCGATGGTCCCAGCCGGATATTCCTGATGCCCAAATGCAGCAGCGTCAGCAGGATGCAAACGGCCTTCTGTTCGTACCAGCTAAGTACCATCGACAAAGGCAAGTCATTCACGCCGCATCCAAACGCGTTGGCCAGAGCGACGGCGATCTGAATCGCCGAATAAGCATCGTTACACTGGCCGACATCCAGCAATCGGGGAATCCCGCCGATGTCGCCAAACTCCAGCTTATTGAAGCGATATTTGCCACAGGCCAGCGTCAGGATGACGCAATCGTCGGGTACGGCCTGGGCAAATTCGGTATAATAATTTCGTCCTGTCTTGGCCCCATCGCATCCGCCGACCAGGAAAAAGTGGCGAATCTTGCCCGCCTTAACCGCTTCGATTACGGCCGGGGCGACGTTCATGACGGCATTGTGTCCGAAGCCTACGGTAATCGTCTTTTCCGGCGCATCCACCGGAAATCCAGGAGCCGCCAGAGCCGCCTCGATCACCGGGGTGAAATCCCGGTCAGAGATGTGCGTAACGCCCGGCCAGGCGACCAGACCGCAGGTGAAGATGCGGTCCTTGTAGCTGTCGCGCGGCTTCTGGATGCAGTTGGTCGTCATCAGGATCGCGCCGGGGAATACATCGAATTCCTTGGCCTGATCCTGCCAGGCCCCGCCGTAGTTGCCGACCAGATGTTTGTACTTCTTCAATTCCGGATACCCATGACAAGGCAGCATCTCGCCGTGGGTGTAGATGTTGATGCCCTTTCCCTCGGTCTGTTTCAGCAATTCGGCCAGATCCTTCAAATCATGCCCCGATACGACAATGGCCTTGCCTTTGACCGGCGTGACGCGGACCTTTGTCGGCTCCGGATGGCCGTATACACCGGTATTGCCAGCATCCAGCAGTTCCATTACACGCAGATTGATCTGGCCGCATTCCAGGATCATACCCAGCAAAGCATCGACTTGCGCCCCCTTGTCGGTCGTGAGAAAATCCAGCGCTTCATGGAAAAAGGCATAAACTTCGGGGTCTTCCTGTCCCAGGATCATGGCATGATCGGCATACGCCGCCGTTCCCTTCAGGCCATAGACCAGCAACTCCTGAAGGCCGGTAATCGTATCGCCCAGCTTGGCTTTTCGCTTTTCGATTCCCGCATCCAGGGCTTGTGCCAGCAGACCTGCGCGATCGGCGGCAGGTTTCCACGCAGCCGGGCCGGAGGCCGGCGTCTTGGCCCCGCTCAATTGCCGGGCCTTGTCCATCATCGAACCGGCTTTTTTCAACAGTTCTACCAACCGATCCGGATCGAAGTTGACATTCGTAACCGTAGTAAAAAGAGCTTTAATTACATATTGATCTACCTCGGCGTCGTTCTTGCCGGCCTGACGAGCACGTTGGGCATAATAGCTGATTCCTTTGCACGCCTCGATCAACAGATCCTGCAGGGCGGCTGTTTCCGGATCCTTGCCGCAGACACCCATTTTGGTGCAACCCTGCCCCTTAGCGGTTTGTTCACATTGATAGCAAAACATTTCGTTTCTCCTTCTTACTCTTCCCTGGACAATATTTATTGTTCTATTATTCACGGATCATGGTCAGCAGCATCTTGAAACGCTGTACGGCTGTGACCGAATGCGGCACGTTGGCAGGCATGATTACGATCTGGCCGGTTTCGACGTTCAGTTTTTTCTCGGCGATAGCGATCGCAGCGGTTCCCTCGACCACCTCCACGAGGGCATCGTACGGGGCCTGGTGGGTACTGAGCCGCTGGCCTGCATCAAAGGCGAACAATGTGACCGTACCGACGCTCTTGTCGATGATACGTTTGCTGACGATCGAGTCATTGGCATACTCGACCAGCGAGGCCAGCGGCTGGGCCTGCGAGACACACGCAGTTAACAGACTCTGGTTTTCGTTAGCCATTAGGAGCCTCCTTTGCAGGAACAGGGTGAAGATTGAGAATCCAGCAGGTCCTTCAATGAGATGCCGGCCAGATAGGTTTCGATATAGCGCTGCAGATCGACCAGTTTTGTACTGATAGCACATCGCGGCTGCAGCGGGCATACATCTTTGGATAACAGGCAGTGGTTCAGGCTGACCGGTCCCTGGGCCACGAGAATAACGTCCAGCAGGCTGATCTGAGCGGGATCTTTGGCCAGCGAAAAGCCGCCCCTGGGCCCCATGGCGCTCCGGACCAGCCCTGCCGTCTGAAGCTGCTGGAGGATCTTGCTGGCAAACTGGGGCGAGATCCGCTCGGTTTTGGCCAGCTTGCGAGCCGAGACAGGCCCATTGCCGTTCTGACCGGCCAGATGAACCATCGCCCGCAGGGCATAATCCGTATTCTGTCGAATCACGTTCATAGATTCCTCAAACACTACCAACCTATATAGGATTATTTTAATCCTACTTGCGGACAAGTCAAGCTCTGGATCGAGTTTTTTTGAAAAAACAGGCGAAATTTCCTTAACTGTTTTATTTTCAATGCCTTACGGTCGTAACAATTTCTTGCCATTGTCAGATATTCAGCTATTTTGGTTAGAATTTAGTAGTCTAAGAAAGTGTTTGGCATTCTTTGGCAATCTTTGGCATTCTTTCATTTTTAGCTCAAAAACCAAACAATGCCAAGAATGCCAACATTACACATTGACCTACACCGTCGACCATAAACCAGTTACCATCGAATAAATCCCTTTTTTGAACCTTGTTCTCTGCTTCGAATTATGGTATTATAGAGTAACTTTTGGGCATCCGGGCCGGTCATCGATGAAAATCCAACTCGAAGGATCGCGTGTATGGTCAAACGATTTGACGAAAATCCGCTTATTACGCCTGCCGATGTGCCTCCCAGCCGGGATGATTACCAGGTCGTCGGTGCGTTTAATCCCGGAGCGATTCTCTTCGAGGAACAGACACTGCTGCTTCTCCGCGTCGCCGAATGCCCCAAAAACAGGACTCTCGACGAACAGATCGCCCCGATCCTGAATCCCCAGACCGGGCAGATCGAGCATGTCCGGATTAAAAACGACGATCCCCACATCACCGATATCCCGGACAGCCGGTGTTTTTACGTGAATGGACAGATGGTTCTGACCAGTATCTCCCACCTGCGGCTGGCTCGAGGCGACGACGGCATCCATTTTACCGTCGATCCCGCGCCCGCCATATTTCCAAGTCTCTGGAGCGAGACCTTCGGCCTGGAAGATCCCCGAATTACCCAGATTGACCAGACTTACTATATCACCTACAAATCCGTCAGCGATAAGGGCATCTGCACTTCCCTGGCAAGTACCCGCGATTTTCGCACCTATCAGAGGCACGGAGTCATTTTTTGCCCGGAAAACATCGATGTGGTCCTTTTTCCGGAAAAAATCGGTGGTAAATACTGGGCCCTGACCCGGCCGGTCCCTCGCTACATCGGCCCTCGCGGAATCTGGATCGCCTCTTCACCTGACCTGATCCACTGGGGCGACCATCGACCTCTGCTGCTGCCTGAGGCGGACAGTTTCCACGCAGGCAAGACCGGGGGCGGCTGTGTCCCGATCCGCAGGGATGACGGCTGGCTCGTCATTTATCACGGCTCCGACAGGTCTGACCGCTATACCCTTGCCGCCGCCCTGCTGGACCTGGAGGATCCGACTCGCCTTTTGGCCCGTGCCGTGGAACCCTTAATGCAGCCTGAAATGGAGTACGAAATCCGCGGCTTTTACGGAAATGTCGTTTTTTCCTGCGGGGCTGTCACAAAAGAACTCGGCTGGGCGACTATCTACTACGGGGCAGCAGACCAGGTTACCGCGGGAGCAAGGGTCTTACTCGAGGATATATACAAAACGATGAAACCAATAAAGGGCTAAAAATTAAAGAAAATGGAAATAACGTCCGATAAATATACGCTGGAGAGCCAGGTCGAGGCCCTTGTCTTACATCCGCTGATAGGGATCAGACATCCGAACAGTTTCCTGAACCTCACCATAAACCACTGCCCGGCAGAAATGTAAGGAGATACAATGGTACATCCAAATCCCACAAATTCCTCCGACGAGTCTTCCTGTGAGCACCACGTTACCACGTTTACCGCTGTCGAAAATGAAAGCGGCTTCCAGATCATGATCGCCGGCTGCATGAAACTTCACTCGGCCGGCAATATGCCGCGATTTGTCCGCGGCACCATCACGATGCAAGGAGCCAACATCCCGGTCGTCGATCTGGATGCCCGTGCCGGCCGTTCGCCCAAAGACCTCAGCGACGAGGCCTGTGTGATTCTTTTTGAGAAGAAAAAGGCAGGACGAACCGTGGCCGCCGGGGCCCTTTACAAGGATGTCGCCGAGGTGCTCGATCTGGTACGCAAGAAACACAGCCATCTGGATCGGGATCGTCTCTGGTCGGAATTGGCCGTATAGGCTAGGGTTGGGTAAGGTATTCGTTAATAGCAGCGGCGGCGGTGCGACCCTGCCCCATCGCTAGGATCACCGTCGCAGCGCCGAGTACGATATCCCCGCCGGCGTAGACGCCCTTCATGGACGTAGCGCATTTTTCATCCACAACGATATTTCCCCACTTGTTGAACTCCAGTTCCGGCGTGGTCTGCTGGATCAGGGGGTTGGCCCCGTTACCGATGGCGACAATCACGGTATCCACATCGAGGACAAACTCGCTGCCGGCGACAGGGACCGGCCGGCGACGTCCGGAATCGTCCGGCTCGCCGAGTTCATACCGCAGGCACTCGATCCCGACGACATTTCCCAATTCGTCCCCCAGAATCCGCTTGGGATTTTGAAGGATGTGAAATTCGATCCCTTCTTCCTTGGCATGATGGACTTCTTCGATCCGAGCGGGCATTTCCTTCTCGCTGCGGCGATAGACAAGATAGACTTTCTCGGCCCCCAGACGGACAGCGGTACGAGCGGCATCCATCGCTACATTGCCGCCTCCGACGACGGCGACCCGCCTGGACCGCGCGATGGGTGTATCCGAACCTTTGCCGAATTCATAGGCCCTCATCAGGTTGGACCGTGTGAGGTATTCGTTGGCGCTGTAGACGCCGACAAGCTGTTCGCCTTCGATGCCCATAAACCGAGGCAGGCCCGCTCCGACGCCGATATACACGGCATCGAATCCGTCTTCTTTCATCAACTCCCCGATAGTCCGGGTACGCCCGATGATGAAATTACAGACGATCTGGACGCCCATCTTTTTGAGCACATCGATTTCATCCTGGACAATCGCCTTGGGAAGACGGAATTCGGGAATGCCGTAGACCATCACGCCGCCGGGCTTGTGGAAGGCCTCGAACACAGTGACATCGTGTCCCGCGCGTCGCGTATCGGCGGCACAGACGATCCCGCCGGGGCCGGAGCCAATGACGGCAACTTTTTTACCCGTGGGCGGAGCGATTTTCGGCAGCGATCCACCCTTGTCGCGGTCGGCTACGAAACGCTCCAAACGGCCGATGGAAACGCTTTTTTCCACATCCCTGAACTTCCGCCCGACGGTGCAGGTTTCCTGACACTGGACCTCCTGCGGGCAGACGCGCCCGCAGACCGCCGGCAGGAGGGAGTTTTCACGAATAATCGACAGGGCCTGGTCATATTGGCCTTCGGCGATCGCGGCCACAAAATCGCGAATCCGAATCCGCACGGGGCAGCCTTGGACACACGGGGCGTTTTTGCATTGCAGGCAGCGCATGGCTTCCAGACGTGCCTGTGTTTCGGTGTATCCCAAGGCGACCTCATCGATGTTGCTTCGCCGCCGTACGGCATCCTGAGCGGGCATCGGCTGGGAAGGGATTTCATACCGGTCGGCGGCTTTCAACAGACCAGCCTGCTGTTTTTCCAAAAGTTCCTGCAATCGTTCTTCGTCCCGTGTCACTGAGATTTCCTCTACTGGGTTGGGTTACTTTCGATCCAGGCCAATTTTGCAGCGATGCTCCTGATAGGCCTGGTGGGCCTGCTGCTCCTGCTTATGGTAGGCGCTCATTCGTTTCATCATCTGATCGAAGTCCACCTGATGGCCGTCGAATTCGGGACCATCCACACAGACAAACTTGGTCTTGCCGCCTACCTCGACCCGGCAGCCGCCGCACATGCCGGTGCCGTCTACCATAATCGTATTGAGCGAAACAACCGTCGGGACCTGGAAGGGGCGGGTTGTCTCGCAGCAGAACTTCATCATGATGGCCGGGCCGATAGCGACTGCCAGGTTGGGTTTTGGATCTCGCTGGCAAAGCTCCTTCAAAGGCTCAGTGACCAGGGCTTTACGTCCGTACGAACCGTCATCCGTGACAACGATCACCTCCTCGCTGACCGCCCTGAACTCCTCTTCCAGAATCAGAAGTTCCTTGTTTCGAGCTCCCAGGATACTCAGGATGGTATTGCCGGCCTGCTTCATGGCGGTAGCAATGGGCAGAAGAGGCGCAGTGCCGATCCCGCCGCCAACACAGACTACGGTGCCGAATTTCTCCACATGCGTGGGCCTGCCCAGAGGACCGGCGACATAACCAAAGGAATCGCCGACATTCATATCGGCCATCTGCGCGGTTGTTTTGCCCACCCTCTGGAAAACCAGACGGATCGTGCCTTTGTCCGGATCGGCCCCGGCAATCGTCAGCGGGATGCGCTCGCCGTATTCGTCGCTGACGCCCACGATGACAAACTGGCCGGCCTTGCGGGCGCGGGCGATCAGCGGAGCCTCGACCTCAACGGTGAAGACATTGTCCGACAACTGTTTTTTCGAAACTATTTTGTACGTCACGATCACCTCTTGGAACAGAACATCCCCGATACGCATAGAAGAATATCCCGGTTCATTGTCGGGAGGAAATACCCGGCATCAACAGCGTACTATATTGTATCGAATTGTGTTTTTCAATGCCGCAGAGGGTGGTTTGCACGAAAAAAACAAGATAAGAAATACTAATTAACCAGTATAAGAAAGCAGAATAACAGAAGACCGCAGCGTGATATTATCATGTATTGTCAAAGCTCTCAGTGTGATCGGTGGTTGATGCCTTTTTATTACGCCTTGTCTCCAGAAACGCTTCCAGAATCGCAGCGGCCGCGACGGCATCGAGACGCTTCTTTTTCCCTTTGCGGGTCAGGTCCAGATCGACGAGCCGGTCTTCGGCGGCAAAACTGGAGAGCCGTTCATCGAAAAACTCGATGGGAATATCGATTTTTTGCCGGAGTTTGGCGGCGAACTCGCGCGTGCGTTTGGCCTGAGGACCTTCCGTATCGTCCATATTCAGCGGCAGGCCGATCACCACCGCCTGGGCCTGTTCTCTCCGGATCACCGAGAGGATACGGTCAAACAGGCTGCCGTCCGAGACCGCCACTTCCAGGGGAGAGGTGATTGTTTCGCTGTTGTCGCAAACGGCCAGTCCGGTTCGCTTGTTTCCATAATCGATCGCCAGAAACCGCATCGTTTCCTGTATCCCTACACAAATCGATCCCCATGCTGCTGCTCCAGCATCTCCACCAGTTCCTTGAGCCGCGGAGTCTGGTCGATCGGGCAGATCAGCGTCGCATCCTTACTATGGGCAACGACCATATTTTGAACTCCCATCAGAGCGATCAGATGCCCATCCTCTTCGGTGACAAGGATATTGTCCCTGCTGTCCATCAGTTTGTGAAATCCAGCTATGATGACATTGTTATCCGTGTCGCGCTGGATCATTTCCGCCAGCGATAAAAAGGAACCCATATCCAGCCAGCGACAGGCCAGACGAATCGCATGCACATACGGCGCCTTTTCCATTACGGCAAAATCGATGCTGATTTTGGGCAGTTTGGGAAACCACTCCTTCAAAACCGCATTATGATCCGGCCTGTCCCATGCATCGCGGATCCTCAACAACGGCTCAACGCTGTCGGGAAGAAAGGTACGCAAGTGTTCGATCATCGTCGCGGCCTTGAACACAAACATACCCGAGTTCCAGCAATATTGACCTGAAGCGATATAGTCCTTGGCCGTCGGTTCATCGGGTTTTTCGCGAAAGGCCTCAACCAGACCGATGGGATTTGTGCAATCGGGCTCTTTTTGTTCAGAACCAAGTTTAATGTAACCCAATTGCGTGCTGGCAAAAGTGGGCCGGATGCCAAACGTAATGATCGATTCGGGGCGATGATTGACAAAGGTCACTCCGTCGCGCAGCGCCTGGGCAAAGGTCTCGACCGGCTCGATCACCTGATCGGCGGTGACGACCGCCAGTGTGGCCTCAGGATCATGTCTGCTTAAAACAGCCGACGCCAGTCCGATCGCGCCTGCGGTATCACGTACGATGGGCTCGGCAATCACATGCCCGGCGGCCAACTCCGGCACATCCTCGCTGACGGTTTGTACATAGGCGGCGCTGGTCAGCACAAAGATCTGTTCCGGCTCAAACACAGGGCGGAGGCGTTCAAAACAGCGCCGCAGCAGGGTCTTGCCCTCGAACAGCCGCAGGACCTGCTTGGGCCGGTTTTTCCGGCTCAGCGGCCAGAGCCGCTTGCCGGTGCCCCCCGCCATGATCACAGCATAGTCCATTACGCCACTCCTGTTTCTTTCGTCTCACACGTTCAAAATTCGGATCAAACAATGAACTTCGGATCGATCTTCGCTACCGGAGCGATCTTGCCCGCCAGTTCCTCGTATCCTTTCCGTCCCATCAGGGCAAAGGTCGCTTCCTTGCCCAGTTCTACGGCGGGCTGATCGTACGTGTTGATAGTAAACAGCTTACCTGCAATCGAGGTAGTCACCTCGAACAGATAAATGAACTGCCCGATGGTGAACGCATCAATCTTGTCGAATACAACCGTCATGCACGGTCGTTTGTCATGGAGCAGGGCATATTCGGTGGCAACCTTTTCGCTGTTAAGCAGCCTGGACATCGTTGCGCCGGCCAGGTATTTCAATTCCGGCGCTGTCTTGGGCGCCGGCCCGATTTTGACATCCCGACTGAACTTTTTGACCTGCAGGAAGGTAAACAGTTTGTCGTTAGGACCTTCCCGATAGAGCTGTACCTGACTGTGCTGATCGGTCGCTCCCAAAGCCTTGACCGGCGTCGGACCGACAAACACTTTCGCCCCATCCAGCGTGTTGGTCTTGCCCAGACTCTCGGCCCAAAGCTGACGATACCAGTCGGACAGATCCTTGAGGGCATAGGAATAGGACATCATCACGCTGATCGGTTTGCCATGATTGTAATAGTGCCAATTGATCGCGGCATTAAGCGCAGCGGGATTTTTCATGACATCCGTCGTCCTGACCCGCTTATCCATCGCCGCAGCGCCGGCCAGAAGCTGATTAATATTCACTCCGCAGACAGCGGCGCTGAGTAGGCCGACCGGGCTGAGCACACTGAATCGCCCCCCCACC
>JAFGGE010000025.1 GCA_016930745.1 Sedimentisphaerales bacterium | reverse complement strand
TGTCGTTGTCATTTGAACGATATGCCCGCTCCATTACTTATCAACACACCAACCCGCTTGGCCAAAACTGCATGAACGCTTACATTTATTCTACTGTCATAAGACGCAGGGTTCCAGTATTTCATTGCATAATTTAGTTCGGTTATTTTAACTGATATATCTCATAATGGCGGTAAAAGTTATCAATTTTCATTTAGACTATCCTATTTCCTATATATCGTCATGAAAAATATTTTTATTCGGCAACAGTTTCGCCCAGGCAAGTCATCGAGCGAGCCCTTCTTCCGGACCTGTATATTCTTGACTGGAAAATCATACCATAGGAAGTTACAATGGCATAAAATGGTAGAATCTTCTGTGCTGAGAAGGGATTTCAGGCGAGGGTTTGGAAACAAGCGTGTCGGGTCATAGAGATCAATGCAAATGGAGGATCAAATGCTACGGATCAAGAAACAATTGCTCTGGTGGATTATATGTGGAATTTTCCTTACGGGAGATTCTCTATTCGCCGCGGACATGACGGTGTCGTCTCCGGACGGGCAAATCAAAACCGCCGTGCTGGGGATGTCACGGGCCTGTCCCTGAAAACCATTCGCTACCACCGAAAGGAATAATGATGAAAGACATCTTCAAATCCAACCCGGTTAATCTAGGAGCAAAACATTTCGACATCGGGACCAAAAGAAAAGTTAAAGCTTTCGCATGGGACGGCAATCAATCAAAGGGATTTACGTTCTCCTGTCTCCTTGTATTTATAGCTGTATTCCTATGCAGTTGCTCCCTATTTGCACAGATCGCCGTTGACGGTCGCTATTGGAAATATGACGGCCGACGTGTGTTGTTGCTCGGCGGCTGGAATCACGGTCATAATCCATTTATCGATCATGATACCGACAATGACAAGGATAACCGAGGCGTGAGCACGCCGGAACAAATCAAACAAGCCATGGACGAGTTGGCGGCTGCCGGCGGGAATTGTCTTCGATGCGTACTTGATCCGGGGATGGCTGCCGGAATACAGGGATTTGATTTCTGTGCCAGGTCCGGCGATACATACGATCTCAATACAATGACCGGCCCATTCTGGGAACGCATCGAGATGTTTATTGCCGAGGCTCAGAAACGCGATATCATCGTTCAGTTAGAGCTTTGGGATAGATTTGATTGGATTGACGGCAGCTGGGGATCCTGGCCTGTGAGTCCCTGGAATCCGAAGAATAATACAAACTATACCCCAGCCGTTTCGGGATTAGAGATTTCATATGGATCCTTCGCCAAACATCCTTTTCTTCAGGGAATTCCGGGGCATCCAGAATATGAAAATGCATCCGAATCCAGAAAAGAAAAATACGACCTGGTTCGAAGCTTCCAGGACAAATTTGTAGACAAACTACTCTCGATTACACTGCAGTATCGGAATGTGCTCTATTGCATGAACAATGAAACACATGCCGATCCGGCCTGGGGAAGATACTGGATGAAGTTCATAGAAAGCAAAGCGGCTGACCTGGGCAAGACTGTGCCGACGACCGACATGTTTGACGATGTCTATAAAGCGGAAACTTCCCGCGGTCTTTCCTACCAGCTCGCCCATCGAGATGTGTACGACTATATCGATGTATCTCAGGCCAACAGCAGGCATGCCGATGAAGCGCATTGGGAGACAGTGAAATGGATCGCTGATGCGGCCAAAAAAGCGAATCCGCCTTACCTGCTGCATATGACCAAAATATACGGCAATGACCTTGCGCTGGGGGGACAACCCTGGAGTGGTTTCAAACCGGGGGATACGGACAACGGAATCGAAGAATGGTGGCGCAATCTGCTGGCCGGCGTGGCCGGGGTGAGGTTTCATCGTCCTACCTCAGGCATAGGGTTATCCAAAGAGGCTCAGAATTGCATTCGAGCGACAAGGAAAGTAGAAATGAGGGTGAAATTCTGGGATGTCGAGCCCAGGCTGGACCTGTTGACAAACCGGCAATCCGATGAGGCTTACCTTGCGGCCAAACCGGGAAAAGCGTATGTCCTTTATTTCACCCAAAAGGGTGGCGGATCTGTTGGTTTGAAGCTGGACATGTATCCGGAAACAAAGTTCCAAGCTCGCTGGGTAAATATCGATACGGGAAACTGGGGATCATCCACATCCATATCGGGTGGAAGCACGGTTAATATCGATCGCCCCAATGGTTCCTCACATTGGGTAATAACAATCCTTAGGTGAGAGGCGAAGGGGGAAGAGAAAGATTCGGATAATCTTTTACATGGACACTTGGCGGCAAGGTTGGAATGCTGTAAACCACCGACAGACCGATTTTCCTGGCTTGACGGACTGAATTTATTATAATAGGATTGTTATTCCGTTACGAGGAAGGAACATGAAAAGAAATATGATTTCATCTCTGTACCGGAATAGAGGGGGCATCTTCTCTGCTTCGGCTATATCGATCCCTATACAGGACTTTGATAGTCTAAATATACGCCCCGTATGGTCGGACGCGGGAAATTCCCTGTGTTTGGGTCTATCGTTTCGTTGCTTTTGCCTGAGTTTCGAAAAGAAAGTTTATTCGGTACTTTAAAGGAGACGGCTCTTTTGGAAAGGGATAGCCATGAGAACACGACAAGGAATGGCGCTTCTGACAGCATGGTTGCTGATGGGGGCCCTGGCCATCGGACAGCAAAGCTGGTCGGTCAGCTCGCCGGGCGATCTGGTGACAATTACCATACAACTGGCGGATAGGGGCGGCACCGCCGATTACCCCTCCGGCAAACCGAGGTTGTATTACAAGGTCGAACAGAGGGCTTCCTACAATCGAACGGTTTTGGTCAACTGGTCTCCCATGGGGATATTGCGAGACGACCAACAGTTTATCGATTCCCTGACATTTGTCTCTGCCGCCGAGGTCAGGACCATCGAAGAGTCCTACGAGATGACGCGGGGCAAACGGCGGCAATGTTCGAACACAGGGAATGAACTGACGTTGACATTCGGTAACGGTAGCGATTCCAGGCTGGAGGTCATCCTGCGGGCCTATGACAATGGGGCGGCCTTCCGTTATCGCTTCCCGGAAAGCGACGGCCAGTTTCATCGCGTCACCCAGGAACTGACCGGCTTTGCCCTGCCGGAGGATGCCCGCTGCTGGATGATGCCCTTCGATGAGCCGACCATGTATACGCCCGCCTATGAGGTGTATTACAAGGGCAACGTCGAAGCAGGGACGGCCTCTCCGATTCGGACCGGCTGGGCTTTCCCGGCGCTCTATCACGTTAAGGGCGGCCAGGCCTGGGGATTGATCACCGAATCCGATCTGGACCATACGTACTTCGGCGCCCGGCTGGAACGGGAAGCGCCGTTTGGCGTCTATCGAATCCGCATGCCCGATGCCGCCGAGGGGATGGGAATGGGTTCGCTGGAACCGCAATCGTCCCTGCCCTGGCAGACTCCCTGGCGCGTGATCATGGTTGCCCCCCAACTGTCGACGATTGTCGAATCGACGCTGGTGACGGATCTGGCCCGGCCGGCTATTGTGGAACAGACCGATTGGATCAGGCCGGGCCGGGTCTCCTGGAGCTGGTGGAGCGACCAGGACAGCCCCCAGGACTGCGCCAAGCTCAAGAAGTTCATCGATCTGGCCGCCGAAATGAAATGGGAGTATTCGCTGATTGACGCCAACTGGACGATCATGAAAAACGGCACGATCCACGATCTGGCCAGGTACGCCAAAGGCAAAGGCGTGGGCCTGCTGCTGTGGTATAATTCCGGCGGGCTGCACAACGAAGTGTCCGAAAAACCCCGCGGACTGATGTTCTTTCCCAGTATTCGGGGGAAGGAATTCGAATTGCTTAACAAGTGGGGTGTAAAAGGCGTCAAGGTCGATTTTTTCCAGAGCGATAAACAGAACATCATCTCGCTGTATCATGCCATCTGCAAGGATGCCGCCGAAGCCCGGATCATGGTCAATTTCCATGGCTGCACCCTGCCGCGGGGATGGGATCGCACCTATCCGCATCTGATGAGTATGGAGTCGGTGCGGGGTGAGGAGTGTTATATCTTTGACAAGGAATTTCCGGAAAAGGCCCCGTGGTATAATACGGTGCTGGCCTTTACGCGGAATGTCGTCGGCCCGATGGATTATACCCCGGTGGCCTTCAGCGATAATCGCTACAAGCATCTGACGACCAATGCGCACGAACTTGCTTTGTCGGTTGTTTTCGAATCGGGCTGGCTGCATTTCGCCGATTCGGTCCAGTCCTATCGCCGTCAGCCGGGGTTCGTGAAGGATTTTCTTAAGGTTGTGCCCACAACCTGGGATGATACGAAGTTGATCACTGGTTTTCCGGGTAAAAATGTTGTACTGGCCCGCCGTAAAGAGAATGAGTGGTATGTGGGCGGGATCAATGGCGAGCCGACCGAGACAACGGTACAGGTTCCCCTGTCGTTTCTGGCCGGCGGGAAGTATAAGATGATCCTGATTCAGGATGGCAATGACGCAAGAAGTTTTTCATCGATGAAAAAAGATGTTTCGGCCGATGATACCATCGAAGTAAAATTGCTGCCCAACGGCGGCTTTGCCATGCGATTCTACAAGAGCTGGTTTTAAGTTTTTAACTTATAAGAGATGAAAACTAAGCGTTGAAAAATAGTTTGTTTTAGAATAGAAAATTGAAATGGACGAAAATAATTATATAGAGTAGGTACGTAATTTGAGGAGTAAGATCATGATTTCTATTCAAGTAAATCATGGTATTTATATTTGTTTCCTTCTTATTCACATTTTCTTAAGCCGTTCTTTATTAAGAGCCGAGGATATTCCTGACAGCCAATCTGCTATAGAAGCTATAGAACAAGTTACACAAAGCATTGTATATCTTGAGTTCGAACAGCCGGTCATTGAAATTGTTGACGGAAAGGAGGTAGAGATATGGTACCGTAGCGAAGGAAGATTTATACCTAAGATTCAGAAGACTATTGGAACTGGTTTTCTTTTTCAACACAATGATCGATCTTATGTTGTCACTGCAAAACACTTACTGCCTCGTTCAAGAAATGGCGGAACTCTTTATATAAATACAATATCCGATGCCGCGATCCCAATACGATTGGAAGATATACAGAAACGTGTCCCTTTTGCACAGTGGTTTTGCCATAATGAAGCTGATATTGCAATGCATCCAATTGTGACTTTTGAATCAGACAAGCCAATGGTGAGATTTCTACATCCAACGATTATTAAGCATGATAAACCTGAGCTACGTTCCCGTGTTATAGTGGCAGGCTTCCCACATGGGATAGGATTTGGTGAAGGTACAATTTCGCCTCTTGTAGAAGAATCTTATGTGCTCAACTGGCCGAGTAAGCTTCAAGTTGAAAATCTAGCTAAAGATGTAAATTACATTTTTTTGCGGCCACACCTTGATAAGGGTTATAGTGGATCGCCTGTTTTAACATTAAGGGGATCACCATCAAGGTCTATTTTGTCTGGCCATTCAATGCAATTAATTGGAATTCACATAGCATATATCACTGATCCATCTGGCGATAAACGTTCAGTAGTTGTGCCAGCTACATATCTAATCGATATTCTTGAGAGCGAGGATTTCAGACGTTATGAAAAAGCGAGACAAGAAACATTGAAGGAACCGGATTAAAAAATTGTGAAACAGGTGCTATATACCTGTGAATCCAAGCTAAATATTTAATCTATACGGAGGATACCGATGAAAAAGGGCATATTGATTCTTCTGTTCACGACGTCCATATCGGCAGCCTGGAGTCGACAGATTCATGTTTCTCCAGCAGGAAATGATCAGTCTGAGGGCACCTCCAATAAGCCCCTGCGGACGATTTCGGCCGCGGCGCAGCTCGCCCAACCCGGCGATACGATTACGGTGCATGAGGGGGTGTATCGGGAACGGATCGCTCCGCCGCGGGGGGGGCAGTCGGACCAGAAACGTATTGTATACCAGGCAGCGCCCGGCGAGAAGGTGGTCATCAAAGGCTCCGAAGTGATTAAAGGCTGGAAGAAAGTACAAAATGATACGTGGAAGATCACTGTGCCAAACTCCTTTTTC
>JAFGGE010000024.1 GCA_016930745.1 Sedimentisphaerales bacterium | reverse complement strand
CGCTACAAGGATAGTCCGCCCTCCAAAAGTCACCGCTGCAGCCACGTCGAATCGTAAAAAACCTCGCTTGTTTTGGGACTAGACCAACGGCGTTTGCCCCGGGATCGCCACGGGCTCGACGGGGAGATCGATGAAGTCATATTTCGGCAAAGACAAATCGAGTTTGGAGGCCTTCAGAACCCAGTCCCACTTGAGGGCCCTGCCGGTATAGGCGCTCACGCGGCCCATGACGGCACATAACGTGCTCTGGGCGACCTGTACACCTTCGTTGATCGCTTTTGCCTGGACGATGCTGCCGACCAGATCGATATGCTCCTGATAATACGGATTCGGCGAGTCGCCCGGCTTGTAGGGTTTTTCCCCTTTGATAAATCCGGTTCCGCTGTCGATGTAGGCAATGCCCTTGGTTCCGATGATTCGCTCGGCGACGATCGGCGTTGTACCGGGGATTTGGCGGCACATGCTCATCATGCGGATACCGCCGGGATATTCAAATTCGATAGCGAAATGGTCGTAAATATTGCCCTGACCCTGTCGAACGGCCCGACCGCCCATGCCCATGCAGTTCAGCGGCGGCACATCGCCAAAGGCCCAGTTCATGATGTCGAGGTTATGCACATGCTGCTCGACGATATGATCGCCGCTAAGCCAGCAGAACTGATACCAGTTGCGAATCTGCCATTCCATGTCGCTCATGCCCGCCGGCTTGGTGCGGGTCAGGCTGCTGCCGTAGTCGCCGTTCCAGTAGCACTGGGCGGCACGAATCTCTCCAATGTCGCCGTCATGGACGCGGTTCATGATCTCGATGTAGTGCTTCTGGTGTCGTCGCTGGGTCCCGGCGACAACGGAGAGACCTTTCTTTTTCGCCTCTTCGGCGGCGGCTATGACGATCCGCACCCCCTGCGGATCCACCGCGACCGGCTTTTCCATAAAGACATGTTTGCCCGCCTTGACCGCGGCGGCAAAATGACGGGGGCGAAAATGCGGCGGGCAGGCCAGAATCACCATGTCCACGCCGCTTTCCAGCAGCTTCCGATAGGCGTCAAAACCGATGAACTTGCGGCTTTCGGGAACATCCATCTTGTGCTTGAGCGAGTCGATTTTGTCGCGGTCATAACGGGCTTCGGCGCCGTTGGCAAGCATATTGAAACTATTGTCCAGCTCATCCCGAAACACATCCGCCATGGCCCAGAGCCGGGTCGGCGTTTTCGGACCCATCAGGGCCTGCGTGACAGCGCCGGTGCCGCGTCCTCCGCAGCCGATCAGGCCTATTTTAATTTCCTCTTTACCTGCGGCATGGACAGCCGATACGGGAAAAGAGGAAGCTATCGAAACAACGGCGGTTGATTTCAAAAAACTTCGCCGAGAAAAGTCCTTGCGATCCAATGTTCCACCTTTCCGATTTCAGCTACTTTGGTTTCCATTGCCGACTGTGGTTTACACAAGCGGCGTTTGACCGGGAACGGCCAGGGGCCGCATGGGAAACGGTCCAAAGGAAAAATCCTTGGGCACCAGCTCCAGTTTGGAGGCCTTCATGGCCCAATCCCACTTGAGGGCCCTGCCGGTGTAGGCGCTCATACGGCCCATGATCGCGCACATCGTGCTTTCGGCGACCCGCTTGCCCTCATTGAGCGGTTTGCCCGCACGGATGCCGGCGATCATGTCCTTGTGCTCCTGCACATACGGATTGGGATTGGCGCCGGTGTATTGATAGGGATTGGCGCCGGCTTCGATGCGGCCGATGCTCGAGTCGGTGTATACCGTCCCCTTGGTTCCGACAAGATGTTCCGATACCCGATCCGTGCAGCCGTTGATCTGTCGGCACATGCTCAAGACGCGAATGCCGTTGGGATATTCGAACTCGACGGCAAAATGGTCCCAGATATTCCCCTGCGTGCGGACCGCGCGGCCTCCCATGCCCATGCAGGATACCGGAAGCATCCCTGTGGCCCAGTTGATGACGTCCAGATTGTGGACGTGCTGCTCGACAATATGGTCGCCGCTGGTCCAGACAAACCACGGCCAGGAACGGCACTGCCATTCCATATCGCTCATGTCCTCCTTTTCCCACCACTTCCAGTAGCCGATCATGTCCCCGCCGTTCCAGTAGGCCTGGGCAGCGCGAATCTCGCCGATGGCCCCATCCCGGATGCGTTTCATGATGTCCACATAGTGCCACTGGTGGCGGCGCTGGGTGCCGGCCACGATGGACAATCCTTTCTGCTGCGCCAGTTCCGCCGAGGCGATCACCGAGCGAATGCCGGCCGGATCGGTGCCGGCGGGTTTTTCCATAAAGACGTGTTTGCCCGCTTTGATCGCCGCATCCAGATGGATCGGACGGAATCCCGGAGGAGCGGCATGCACGATGATGTCTACGCCGTCGGCAGCGATGACTTTTTTATAGGCGTCAAAACCGGTAAACTGCGTCTGGGGCGTAACCTTGACACGGTCTTTGAACTTGCCCTTGAGACCGTTGAATGTGCCCTGGAGCCTGTCGGCGAACAAGTCGCCCATAGCCAGCAGCTCCACCGCCGGATCGGCATTCAGGCAGTCCTCAGCGGCCCCGCTACCGCGACCGCCGCACCCGATCAGGCCGATACGGATTCGTTCCGTACCGGCCGCATAAAGACCGGCCGGGGCTACCGCCGCCGCCAATGAAACCGCCGCCGAAGTCTTCATAAAATCCCGTCGAGATAAATGGATACGCCTCACTGTTATCCCCTTTCCATTCGAATAGTCCTGAGAACGCCTGTATAGACGCATTCCACACAGCCGATATTGCCCCGTGAGGGAGAAAGATGTTCACCCTGTTTCATCACCCGATCCGCCTTTTTCCAACGGACATAAAAAAGGGCCGCCCCAAGACGGCCCTTGCTTTTTTTCTATTCCAGACGAGTCACGACAATGTTGCGAAATTCGATGGGCGATCCTTCCGATTGCAGGCAAATCCATCCTTTCAGGTCGGTCACCCGGGTGGCCTGATTGATCAAGCGGTTGTTCACACGAAGCGTGATTGTATCGCCGATGCATTCGATATCATAGGCGTTCCACTGGCCGGGCGTTTTTTCCAGACCGTCGACCATACCCGGGATCACCACATACATCTGGTTGTCGTCCTGATAACGCACGCCGTTGACCGTGGCGCCGGGATGTCCGATCAGGACAAAATCGCCGGCATCTCCGGCCTTTAACTGGGCTTCAATGCAGCGAGGCCAGACCTTATCCGGTCCGCCGGCCCGCAGGAGCACACCGCTGTTGGTCGGCTCTGCCACCCAGCGCCATTCCAGATGCAGTTTGAAGTCCGTATAGACATCGACGGTCCGGATGTACCCGTTGGGCTTGCCTTCGGAACGGATTACACCGTCTTCGATCGACCAGATCGACCAGGGATCCACACCCGGCTCGTCTGCATGGGCCGTCCAGCCGGAAAAGGTCGTTCCATTAAACAACACCTGCTGCTTTCCGCAGCCCATGACGGCTACCGTTACCACCGTCAGCAGCAACGCCCAGGCGATTCCTTTGCTCCTTGCCATGATTTCGCTCCTTTACTGGCCATCCTTGTTTACGATTCCACCGCAACCTGCACGGTATTATACCCGAAAATTGTCGGCCCAGCGATAGGCCTCGATAAAGGCGATTTCGCCTTCCTTGCCGCCCCTGCTCTTTCCATGCTCGCAGCACAGAACGCCGGCATATTTTCTGCGATAGATATGTTTAAAGACATTCTGGTAATTGATCTCCCCGGTCCCGGGTTCCTGGCGGCCGGGATTGTCGCCGATGTGAAAAGCGGCGATTTGATCCCACGCCCGGTCGATGTTGGGGATCAGATTGCCCTCGGTGATCTGCTGATGATATAAATCATCGACGATTTTACAGCAGGGATGATTGACGCCCTTGCAGATCATATAGGTCTGCGGAATGCCGTACAGGAACTGGCCCGGATGGTCCCGTCGGTTGAGCGGCTCCAGAACGATCACCACCTGTTCCTTTTCCACGATCTCGCACGTCCGCCGCAACAAGTCCATCAGGTTAGCCGTCTGATAATCGACCTCCAGCCGCTGATCGACCCTGCCGGGCACGACCAGCATTTGCTTGCAGCCGGTTCGCCGGCAGGTCTCCAGACCTTCTTTGACTTTGTTCAGGAAGGCATCGATGCTCTCCCTTTTGCCGACCATAAGATCGGAATCGCCGAAATTGGGATACAGGACAAACGGGCCCAGCTTCATATCCAGCTTGTTCATTTCGGCGGCGATCTTTTCCTGCTGTTCGGGAGATTTGCCCATCAGTCCGTTGTCGAACATCGCCGTAAAGCCCTGATCGGCGGCGAATTTGATGTTGTCGATGTCGTCCTTTCCGACATGGGCCTGAAATGTGCCGAAACCGGGGGCATAGCGAAGCTTGAATTTGGCGGAATTGCTCTTGTCCTGGGCCGAGACTCCTGCTGTCCCCACCGACAACGCCGCCCCTGCCGCCAGGGACGACGCCAGAAATGATCTGCGATCCATACTGACCTCCGTTAAAGTTAGAGTACCAATCGA
This sequence comes from Sedimentisphaerales bacterium, assembly GCA_016930745.1. Lineage (GTDB taxonomy): Bacteria > Planctomycetota > Phycisphaerae > Sedimentisphaerales > Anaerohalosphaeraceae > JAFGGE01. The sequence goes on along the minus strand of JAFGGE010000024.1, from coordinate 17,064 downwards.
ATTCAATCCAAAAGAATGGGACGATTGTATCAAATCCGGCCCGTCCGGGTCAAGGACGAAACATGTAGAGTCAGAAAGCACTCCGTTTGTGTGTGTTTTTTTTAGGAGTCGGGCGGCGTAGAAACCGGTTGGTCCACAGGACAGGCATGTCTACTTTGGTAAACTCGCTACCATGACAAGATCGACCCACGCAAATCATCTATGTCATTGCGCTATACGATGTCCCTCATCATGGATCACTGTGTTGTTTCGCGTACGTCTATTCCGTGTCATCCTGCCAAAACAGGTTTGATCCTGAATGCTCAAAGGATCGCATCACTGATTTTCTTTGATGGACTCGCGGCAGAGTCGGATATGCTCGTTTTGCTCCGGCGAGCCCTCGATTCCCTCAGCGCCCAGTTTCCACGCTGTGCGAGCCTCTGTCGGCTTTCCGAGGGCATACAGAGTCTTGCCGCGCCAGTATTGTGCGGGCGCTTCGCGGGGTTTGTCGGACCGACCCACGCCAATATTGTCAGGATAGGTCAACGCCGCTTCGAAATCCGCCAGTGCGGCGGCAAAATCACCCTTCTCGAAGCGTTCTTTACCGCGGGCGATATGGGCTCGATTGAAAAGATCCCAGGTGATTGTCTGGCCTTCCCAGTTGACGAAATACGGCGTCCCTTCCAGCAGATCAATCGCCTCGGTATAGTGTTTTTCCTCGACATAGGCCTGAACCAGCATGATGATGATATCCGCCCGGCGAAGCTTCTCGAAAGGCATGGCTTCGAGTATCCGAATCGCCTCCGGGCGCTTGCCGTTGGCAATCAGGATATCGGCCAGATCGCGATACAGGGTCTGGTCCTTCGGCCGGGCCTGGATGGCCTTGCGATAAAAGTCTGCGGCGGCGGCGAGGTCCTCTTCCATCCCCCACATATACAGCCCCAGATTCCGCCAGGGGATACTTTGCGCCGGATTGAGCCGAGCGGCTTGGCGCCAGCAGACCAAAGCCTCATCCAATCTGCCAAGATTCGCGTACAGATTACCCAAATGCAGATGGGCATAGGCGTCTTTCGGATTTTGAGCGACGGCATATCGCAGGACAGGAACCGCCTGTGGCCGCGAGAAAAAGACAGAATCCCGCCATGTGCCTGCCGCTTTCTTCAAAGTACCCTTCGCTGAAGCATCCTCCTGTCCTTGCGATTGAAAATACGCAATATAATACAAGGGGAGCGGACTTTGCTTCTCCGTCGGCAGCGAATCGACACAAACCGATTGCAGCAACAGCGCCGCTTCCTTACACAGCCCCAGATCGGCGAAGACCAGGGCCGCTTCGATCATCTCGAAATCGACTTCGCCGACAAAATTCCGAATTTCCTTACCAAATCCTTTCATTCGGTTTTTGCTTTGCAGGGCAATCAAAGCCCGGGGGACAATGTCCGTGGGATCCTGTTGGATTCGCGCCTTTGCCTTTTCCGACAGGGTCTTGTCGCCTGCGGCGTACAGGGCGATCAGTCGATGGTTCTGTACGCGCTCGTCCTTCGAATTGAAGGCGGCGGCCTGCTCGAAGGCCTTGACCGCTTTGCCGTGCTCCCTGAGTCGCATAAAGGCCCGCCCGGCCAGATCATATCCGAGCGATTCCGAACCAAAACATCGCACCGCCCGGTAGGCACAAGCCACGGCATCTTCGGTCCGAGCCGAATTCAAATGGCAAAGCCCCAGGAAATACCACGCCAGTCCATCCGAGGAATTCCGTTTCGTCGCCTCGTCCAGCCGTTTGGACGCTTGCTCATACGATCCCGCCTCATAATCCAGCATAGCCAGATTCCGCAGGGCCGGGCAATAACCCGCATCGTAGGTGATCGCCTTTTCGTAATACCGCCGCGCATTGGTCCGGTCCGTAGCCAGGTCGAATTTTTGTCCTTTCAGGAACAACTGCTCCACTGTGAGATCGTCATCGGCCTTATTTTCGAACGAAGGACGAGGCGGCGGCGACGCCTTCGGAATCGGCAGCGGAGTAGCAAATTGGGCAAGCACTTGTCCGCTCTTGGTCCGCACGGTTACCTCCACCGGTTCGGAACCGGCCTCCGGGACGGTAAAAACCGCTGTTTTAGCGGGGGAAAGATGCAATGATTTTTCCCCAAGCGTCCTTCCCTGCTTTTTTATTGTGCAAACGGCGCCGGGAAATTCGCCGGTAGCGATCAACCGAAGCTCCAGCCGGCCGGCCCTGCGGAGCGTCTGGGCCGCCACATCACAGGTGGCATACTCAAAACCATCGGCCAGCCCGTGCACCGGATACCACCACTCCCGCCATGACACCTGCTGGCGCGGCAGGAGCATCCCGTAATCCGACTGGGTCGGCAGCGGCCCGCTTTGCACCTCGATATACGGTCCGTCGTCGTCGGTAAGATTTTTCTGGCTCACCAGACCGAAATCCCATGTGCCCCATGTCCATGCCTTCTTGCCGGATAGGGTATGACGGTCGGCCACCTGCACCACGCCCCGGTCGGCGTCCACATCATAGGCCCCGAAGAAATCAAACGCACAATCCACGGCAAAAATCGAGGCCCACGTTTCATAGTTCTTCAGCCACGACAGATCCCTGCCCTCGTGCACAGGCCAGTCGAAAAATACCGTGCCGTTGTGATCGGTGCCCAGCGTCATAGGGTAAATAAACCGTGTTCCTTCCCGACAGGGAAACGCCGTGCAGTTCCAGAAGTAGTACGGATTGATCGTATCGACGGGATTCTCTATCCGAATCGCCTCGTCGAGGCAGGCTTTGCCCGGATGCAGCGTCAACCGAACCGTCCAGTGCGTCCGCAGGCTCTGTTCCGTGTTGCTCACCTGAAGCCAGGCGGAACCATCCGCATTTTTCCCGACCATCGCATCGACCGGGGAGAGAATCGTGACCGTATGCACCTGCGGACCGGCGTTCCATTCCACGCCGCCGCTGATAAACGCCCCCCGCATGGCGATCATGCTCGGCTTGATTACCGTGTTGGCGTGAAAGACCTCCTGGCCGGTGGTTTTGTCGAGCACCGAATGCAGGCGTCCGCCCAATTCGGGCAGGCAGGCAATCTTCAGATATTCATTTTCCAGAAAGAGCCCCTTATAGGTCCGATCCTCGCGGGTGCGGGACAAATGATCCTGCATGGTATAAGGGTAAACGATTGTCCCCTTGACCGTGGTGGACAGCTTCACCTGCCCCTCAAGCGCCCAGAACTTGGGATTGACGTCCTCCTCCCAGCCATACGTGGGTATTGTAATTGTGCCTTCCCACGCCTTGACGGCCGCGAATCCCCGTTGGCAAAAAAGAAAGATAGCAGAGAGCGTCAGGAAGATCGGTAAACGATATTTTACTTTATGGGCCATGTTCGTTCTCCTTCCAAACCATACAGATCATGAAACACAAGTATTCATACCTTCAGGTCTATCCGCTTGTCAAGTGTAACATTTGCTTGCCTCGGCGCCGAAAACCTCGTATGCTTTGAAGAATGTTTAGGATTGCCTCTGCAGGACGCATGTAAGGGAAATCGGTAAAAAGATTCCATGGGAGACGCCTTGATGTCGAATCTGGTTTTGAACGGAGATTACAAGCCGCTGCTGACGCTGCGGGAGACCGAGAGAGGGATCAAATACATAAAAGACTTCTTTCAAGACCATCTGGCCGAGGCGTTGAACCTGCAGCGGGTCTCTGCTCCGCTGTTCCTGCGGAAGGGCTCGGGGATCAACGACGATTTGAACGGCGTCGAAACCAAGGCGGCTTTCAAGATCAAAGACGACGGCTACTGCGATGTCGAGTGCCTTTTTTCGCTGGCCAAATGGAAGCGGATGGTCCTGGCCGACTACGGTTTCGAGCACGGCGAAGGACTCTATACGGATATGAACGCGATCCGGCCGGACGAGGAGTGCCTGGACAATCTGCATTCGGTGTACGTCGATCAATGGGACTGGGAGAGGATTATCGGCGCCGAGGAGAGGAATCTGGATTTCCTGAAGCTCATTGTGCGGAAGATCTACGATGTGCTCCGGAAAACGGAAGCGGCGGTGAACGCCAAATATCTGCACGTCAAGCCTATGCTGCCGGAGGAAATCACATTTATCCATTCGGAGGAACTGTTGGAGAGGTATCCGGACCTCGATGCCAGAGAGCGCGAGAACAGGATCACCCGGGAGCGGGGCGCCGTCTTTGTTATCGGCATCGGCGGCGAACTGGCGGACGGCGCCATGCACGATAATCGGGCGCCGGATTACGACGACTGGACGACACCGACCAGCGAGACGACCAGGGGACTCAACGGGGATATCTTATTATGGTATCCCTTGCTGAATCGGGCGATGGAGATTTCCTCGATGGGCATCAGAGTCGATCCCGACGCCATGCTCCGACAGTTAAAGATACGGGGTGTGCCGGAAAGAAAAGAAATGCCATGGCACCGCAGGCTTCGGAACAACGAACTGCCGCTGACCGTCGGAGGAGGAATCGGCCAGTCGAGGCTGTGTATGTACTTTCTGCGGAAACTGCATGTCGGCGAGGTGCATGCCAGCGTATGGCCCGAAGAAATGGCCCGGCGTTGCAGGGAAGCGGGGGTGATGCTGCTGTAGCCCGGGGCCGCGGAATCAGGCGCCTTAGCCGGACACTGTTTTCCATTCTAACAATTTGCGCCCGCCGGGCGAATCCTCAGAAAAAAAACGAATCGGACTTGTGCGAGGCATACGGGATATTTTTTTGTTGCGGAATCCAATCTCTTACGGTAGTATTGGGGTATCCTGGGGCGGGGCGTTCAGAACCCTGTCCGGCAGGCCTTGATCAGAGGAGCCGCAAATGCAGATGGCAAGGGCGTGGGTGGTGCATGGGAAGATATGCGAGGGGGAAAGTCTAGTATTGTATAAGCTCGCAAGAGATTCCGCCGCCGAACATGCCAGTATTCTCCGAGATATGCTTTCGCGCAGAATCCGCCGCGTCACTACACAAAACCGGATTATACGTCCGATGGTCGGACGAAGTTATTTTCACTTCTTGAGGAGGTCATTACAATGACTGGTAAAAGGACAATCGGATTTCTTGTCATGGCGGCGCTGCTATGGGTCGGCTCGGCCGTCGCGCAAGAGGAAAACTGGGATGCGGCCATCAGCGCATCGAACCCGTTGAACTGGTACAAGTTCGATGAGGTCGACACGGCCTGTATTGATCATGGCAGCGGAGGCAATAACGGAACCTATGGTCTTGTCACCCTGGGACAGCCCAGCCTGCTTCGGGGAGCTCTGGCCGCGGAGTTCACCGGCCCCAATGAGGGTAACACAGCGGCCAGTCAGGTGGATTTTGGCGGCCTGGGGGTTCTGACCGGCGACTGGACGGCCGAGTATATCGTCATGAAGAAAGGGACGGACAACCAGGCCCTTCATGACGGCGGTTCTTTCTCAATCCGTATCCAGGGTTGGGGAAATTCCAGGGCCGGCTTCACGTATTACGGCATAGCCGACTACTTCTTCACCGATGAACCCGGCAAGAGCACCGAGGCGCCCGTGGACACATGGGTGCATCTTGTTTTTCGACGGAACAGCGCCGGTACGCAGCTCTTTATCAACGGCATCCTGGTGGGAACGACGGCCGACAGCGTCGATTTCCCGCGCGCCTTTATAGGCCGCAACCGCAACAACGCTACGGGAGACACATTCAAAGGTCTTCTGGACGAAGCGGTCGTGTTCAACCGCGCCCTTCCGGATGCCGAGATTGTACAGCATTATGTCGCCTCGCAGTTGACGGCGGTATTTCCTTTCCCGGAAGACGGGATGATCCTGGTCGACAAGGCCACCAATCTGGAGTGGACGTACGGGGCCTATATCCCGACAGGGTATGATGTATATTTCGGCACGGACCCCAATGCGCTGAATCCGGGATGGTACGGCAACAACAAGATCCTGGATAAGCAGGATGTAGAAACAGTCGATCCATCCCCCATGGGAGATCTGGAGCCGGCGACCACCTATTACTGGCGTGTGGATGCTTACGAGCCCAACGCGCCCGGACCGGATATTCTGCATACAGGAAACGAATGGAGTTTTACGACGGCGCCCGATATTCCTGTTCTTCTGGAAAGCCCGAAGGATACCGTCGCGGCGGCGGGCAGCGAGGCCTCTCTCACGGTAGTCGGGCTTAACCAGACCGACTATGCCTGGTATAAGTCGACGGATCCTGCTACTGATACGCTGGACGATGATGTGCTTGTGGCCGAAGGCACGAATCTGGCCACTCTGGTCCTGAGCGATGTTCAACTGGCGGATGAAGGGTACTATTACTGCGTCATCTCCAACCTGCTCGACTCGCTTACCTCGGATACCGCTCTGTTGATGGTTGAAAGAATGGTTGCCCAATGGAAATTCGAAGGCAATCTGAACGATGAGCTCGAAGTCTTCGATGGAGTAGGTCTGGTCATGCCGGGCGGCGACCAGCCGGGTATCGTCCAGGAACCGAATTATGTAGCCGGCATCGTGGAAGACGGTTCGGCGGTTGTCCTGAACGGGACGAATCAATTGATCGAAATACCTTTCAGCCGTGCTCTGAATCCCCAGAGTTTTACGATTACGGCCTGGACCAAACTGGACGCCACGGACAGCGGTTATCGCGCCGTCATCAGCAACCGCCAGGAAGTGCCGGGACAGGGTGGCTCCCAGGGAGGCTTTATTCTGTATGCCACCGCCGGCGAACAGTGGGAATTCTGGACAGGCAGCAGCAGCGGCTGGCAGGGCAGCGGAACTGTTCGTCTGCCTCTGGGTGTACAGGATGAGGCGTGGACGCATCTGGCGATGAGCTTCGAGGCCACAGGACAGGCCGGGGATGTCTATACGGGAATCAAGCGGCTGTATATTAACGGTCGGCTTGCCGCGATCAATACTGCCGGATTATATCGTCCAAATCCCGTCCAAAAGCTTCAGATCGGCGCCGGCCAGAACGAGTCCATCAACCATGACTACTTCTTTGGCGGGGCCATCGACGATGTGGCGATATACAACTACGCCATGGACGGTATGGAAGTCGGTCGGCTGTACCACGAAGTGTCCGGAGAGACGGTCTGTGTGGACGACATCGGTCTGGAGTTTGACTGGAACGACAACTGCGTGGTCGATCTGGAAGATTTCGCCATTTTTGCCGAGGTATGGCTGAATTGTCGTATTGTTCCCGACTGCCTGCCTTAACGCGTCGTTTTCAGCCTGTTATTCGTGAATGGAATCGCGGGTCGTAGGGGCGCCCAAAGCCCTTACGACCCGCATCTGTCTCCTTGGGATTGGAGTGACAGCTCGCAAACGTCGAAAAACAAGTAATGAATTCAAGAAAGTCTAAACAACACAGTAATAAACCGAAATATTGGACGGGAAAGCTCCAAAGAAATTCCGGACACTGTCCGGCCCTGCTTTGGGCGGTCTTTGCCGTTCTGGCCTGTCAGGGCGTGACGCAGGCGAGGGAAGGCGTCCGCGCCTACTGGCCATTCGATGGAAATGCGCTGGACCGTTCCGGCAACAATATCCATGGAACGGCCGTCGGCGGGGCCGGATTTGTTCAAGGAAAGTACCAAGAGGGCATCTCCATCGACAGCCGCGTTGGGCAGTATCTCGATCTTGGAGCGGAGGATATAGCCCCTCCATGGTCCGTTTCCCTGTGGGCCAGGAAGCTGGAACACACGCGTTCGGCCGCCCTGCTCAATTCCCCGACCTGCTCCCTGCGTCTGGAACAATACGCCAATACGCAGAAGGTCGGATTCACGGTGTATGGTGTCGCCGACCACTCGTTTAACTACATTGCTCCAATCGACGAATGGACGCACCTGGTCTTTATCGGGACCGATTCGAGCGTCTCGCTCTGGGCGGACGGTCAGCTCCAGGGATCCATCAATGTCCCGATTCACTGTCCGATGGCCACAATCAGTAGATCGGTGGATCCCCTGGTGGCGGTGATTGACGATATGGCCGTCCTGGAGCGGATACTTACTGCCTCGGAAATTGTGGAAATCTACAATGCCGGCCTGAGCGGCAGAGCGTTTGGAGATGAAAAAACAGCCTGGGATCCTGTGCCAGCAGACAAGACAATCGGGATCAACAGAACGGAGCCGCTTCGCTGGCGGGCGCCGGAGGATGCCGTCCAAGCCAGTTATAATTTGTATTTCGGCACTGATCCTGACCAATGGGAAACGATCAGGACCGGCCTGACCGAGACAACGTTCAGCCCCTCGATGCAGTGGGATTGCGACTATTACTGGCGCGTCGATGTGGTCCTGGACGATGCCGTTTACCCCGGCACGCTGTGGAGTTTCCGAACGGGAGGGAAGGCCACACAGCCCGTACCCATTGACGGCGCGATGGAAGTGGCCATCCCCGCCGTCACGCTGGCATGGATCCCGGATTCATTCGTTGACGCCTTCAAACTCTACCTGGGCGCCTCTTTGCCGCTGGATTCGACGCCTGTATATGAAGGATCCTCGCCCCGTTTTCTTCTGGAAGGCCTTTCGCCGTTGACCACCTACTATTGGCGAGTAGACCCGTATGTCCACGGCGAGCCGACAATTCCAGGCGACCTGTGGTCCTTCACCACCCGGCAGAAACCTGTCGAGTGCCCGCAGGCCGATATGGATGGCGACTGCGCCGTCCTTCTGCAGGACCTGGCATTATTCGCCGAGCAGTGGTTGAGCGGACCGGGAAGCCCTGCCGATTTTACAGGCGCCAACGGAGTGGAGGCATCGGACTTTGCCGTACTTTCCAGGCAGTGGCAAACGAAGGTCGAATCACGAATCGTCATCCATGAAATTCACTACGATCCGGATGTCAAGACCGAGCGGGTGGAGTTTGTGGAACTGCACAATACCGGGCCGTCGGATGTCGACCTTTCCGGATGGCATTTCTGCGATGGGATTACCTACGAGTTTCCCGCAGGGACGATCCTGCCGGCCGGCGGCTTTCTGGTGGTGGCCGAAGATCCGTCGCTCGCCCATGATCCGGTTACGATTTCCGAAAAATTCGGCACACCGCCGAATCTTGTATATAGCCCGTTTGAGGGCAAGCTGAGCAATGAGGGAGAGAAGATCGAGTTGTGCGATGCGGCCGGCAATGAGGTGGATCAGGTGGACTACCGGCCCGGATTTCCCTGGCCGACGGTAGGCGATCCGGTTCCGGCGCATAACGGCCCGGCCGGCAGCGGGGCCTCCATCCAGTTGGTCAATCCCTGGCTGGACAATGACCTGGCCGGCAGTTGGCGCAGCGCATCTCCAACGCCGGGCGCCGAGAACCAACAGGTCTTTGCCGGCAATATTCCCCCCCACATTCGGCAGGTGGAGCACAGCCCCAGACAGCCTTCTTCCGGCCAGACGGTCACCATTACCGCCAAGGTAACCGATCCGGACGGCGTGGCGGCGGTGACCCTTCAATATCAGATCGTCGAGCCGGGCCATTACATCCGGTACGAATATTCCGACGGCAATAATCATCGTCTGCCGGACCCAGAGTATGAAACCGGCTGGATCAGCCTGTCCATGTATGACAGCGGAGTACAGGGCGATCGGTTGGCCGGCGATCACATCTATACCGTGCAGGTTGCCCCCGAGATGCAAACCCATCGCCGACTGATTCGATATCGTATTCGTATCGAAGATACATTGGGTCATAGCCTGAGAGTGCCCTACTCCGACGATCCCCAGCCAAACTTCGCTTACTTTGTTTACGACGGCGCGCCGGCCTGGACCGGCGCGGTTCGGCCGGGGATTGATGAACCGATCACAGCAAATAAAGATGTAATGAATTCCCTGCCGATTTATCATCTGATCGCCAAATCGGAGGATATCCAGCAGTGTCAATACGAACCCATCAGCCACACGTCCCCCCAGGCCCAGTGGTACCAGTGGACCGGCGCTCTGGTCTATGACGGCGTTGTATACGACCATATCTGGTATCGCAACCGCGGCTGGTGGAGCGCCTACGCCTGGGGCAAAAACAAATGGAAGTTCGACTTTCACCGCGGACACCTTTTCCAGGCCAGAGATAATTTTGGCCAAATGGTTCAGGAAAAATGGGACAAGTTGAATTTTTCCGCCTGTATCCAGCAGGTCGGCGCTTCGGACAACCGCGGGGAACAGGGCATGTATGAAGCCGTGACGTTCCGCCTGTTTCAATTGGCCCAGGCCCCGGCGAGCCATACGAACTGGGTTCACTTTCGAGTGATCGATGAGGAACAGGAAGCAACCGCGAATCAGTACGTCGGCGATTTTTGGGGGCTCTATCTGGCGCTGGAACAGCCCGACGGAAAATTCCTTGACGAACGAGAACTGCCCGATGGGAATCTCTACAAGATGTTCTTCCCTTTAAGCGGCGACAGCGGCAACAAGAACAACCAGGGCCCAGCGCAGGTAACCGACCACAGCGACGTGGAAAACTTTTGCAGGACCTATCGTAACTATCCGGGCGAGGCATGGTGGCGCAACAACACAGAATTAGATACCTACTTCAGCTATCGGATCGTCTGCGACGCCGTACACCATTATGACCTGACCGATCGCTGGAACTGCATGTACTATCACCATCCATCGACGGGTAAATGGTGGATCATGCCGTGGGATGTGGACCTGTCCTGGGACCACGACATCTTCACTCACGACGACGAACGCTGGAAACAGGTGCTCGACTATCGACTGTTCCCCCATGTAAGCTCCAGTATGTTTCGCAGTTACCCGGCGTCCACGCTGGCCTTCCGGAACCGTGCCCGCGAACTGAGCGATCTGCTTCTGAATCCCGAACAATGCGGGCAACTGATCGAGGAATATGCCGCGATGGTCCATAATCAGGATGGCGGCCCATCGTTTGTGGATGCCGACCGGGCCCTCTGGGATTACCATCCCCGAATTCAGCATCCGGGTCGATTTTATGGCTCCTCGCCGACAGGCGACTTCGAAGGTATGGTCCAGCGAATGCGGGACTTCCTCTCGCCGGATGGCTGGGGAGGCGCCCGTCTGGCCTTCCTTATCGAAGATCCCGATGTGCCCTATACGCCGGCGATCTCGTACACCGGCCCCTCCTCCCGTCCGGCCAACGGACTGACCTTTGAGGTCAACCCCTTTGACGATCCGCAGGGCAGCGACACGCTGGCGGCCACAAAGTGGAGAATCGCCGAAGTCCGGCCCTGGGCACGTATCCCCCGCAACGGCGAGCAGATCGTCCTGATCCCGGAAAGCTCCTCCTGTAGATATTTTGAAGGCCGTGCCGAACCCTCCGATCCTGCCGACGCATGGCGTTATATCGGGTACAATGACGATCCCGATTCCACCTCCTGGCTTACCGGGGATTTGCCTATCGGCTACGGCGAATCCTTCCTCGAAACAATTATCCCTATGCAATACAGCTATACGACGCTTTATGTACGTAAAACGTTCGAGATCGATGATCCGCACGCCTTTGAATCGATCACTCTCGACGTGCAATATGATGATGGTTTTAACGCCTGGATCAACGGCGAATTTGTGGCCGGCGATAATGTGGATTCGCAAGAGCTTGCCTTTGAGGCCACCGCACGCTCTTCAAGAGAGGATGACCGTTTCGCAGCGTTCACACATCCTGCCCCGGGCGATTTCCTGACACCCGGCACAAACGTGATCGCGGTACAATTGCTGAACATCTTAAAAAACAGCAGCAACGATTGTTTTCTCGACCTGCGCCTGTCGGCCAGACCAAAGTCAGGCGACGACTTCGGGCAGCCGGGCAACTACACTATGATACCCGGACGATATGAAATCGAGACCGTCTGGGAGAGCCAGGAGATCGCCGATCCCGCTCAGACCGGAGTCCGTATTCCTGCCGATGCGGTCAAACCGGGCCGTACGTATCGGGTTCGGTGCCGCAGGAAAGACAACACAGATCGATGGAGTCATTGGTCGGATCCCCAGCAGTTCACCGTCGGCGAACCTCTGTCGGCGGGGATTCTGGAACATCTGCGGATTACCGAGCTGATGTACAATCCGGCTGAACCGACGGGAGGGAGTCTCTTCGACAACGATGATTTTGAGTTCATCGAGTTGAAAAATATAGGCGAAGAGGAATTGGATTTGTCGGCGATCGCTTTTGTCGAAGGAGTCCAGTTTATCTTTGCGACCAGTTCCATCCAGACTCTTTCGGCCGGCGAATTCGTCCTGGTCGTCCGGAATCAACAGGCATTCGAGGAACGTTACGGCACAGACCTCTCCTCACGAATCGCCGGACAATATTCCACGCCGCAAAGCGATCATAAACTGGCCAATGACGGGGAAAGGATCAAGCTTGCGGACACATGGAACGGCACGATCGCCGAATTTGAATACAATGATGCACGAGGCTGGCCTGTATCGGCCGACGGGAGCGGGCATTCCCTGGTTCCGCTGGACCGAGCGATCCCGGGGCAACCGGCCGGTTCCCTGCAGTACGGAGGCAACTGGAGGGCCAGCGCTTTTATTCACGGTTCTCCCGGCGCCGAGGATCCGGTACTCGACCGCGGCCTGGTCATCAACGAGGTGATGGCTCATACAGACTATGATAATTCCGCTTATCCGGAGTATGACTCAAACGACTGGATTGAGTTGTACAACGGCGGTCTTTCGGACCTCCTCCTGCAGGACTGGTATCTCAGCGACGACGGGAAAGACCTGAAGAAGTGGCGCCTTCCGGAGATTGTGCTGGAAGCCGGGGCGTTTGTCGCTTTTGACGAAGTTACCGGATTCCATTTTCCCTATCCGTCCGGATTCGGTCTGAATAAAGCCGGCGAGGCGGTATTTCTGTCCTTTCTTCCTTCCGGGAAACCCGGTCGTGTTACGGACAGCCTGGTTTTCAAGGGCCAGGAAAGTCTGTTCTCGCTGGGGCGCTTTCCGGATGGGAAAGACTTTTTCTTCCGCATGCCACCGACGAGGGCCGGCGAAAATGACATTCCCCATACCGATGTCCTTATCAGTGAAATTATGTACCATCCGTCGGAAGGACAGGAGCAATACATGGAGTTGTTCAATCCTTCCTCCCGGGCAATCGATCTGTTTTCCGAGGGGGGCCCCTGGCGGCTGAACGGCGGCATCGAGTATGAAATACCCGAAGGAGTTTCTTTGGGTGTCGGGGCCCGATTGCTCCTTGTCGATTTCGATCCGGCCGTTGAAACCCGGCGGCTGGACAATTTCATCACAACCTATCGAACCGGACCGCTCCAACCGGGGGTGGATATCATTGGCTCCTGGACCGGCGATCTCTCGAACAGAGCGGAGCGGATCGCACTGGAAAAACCGCTCATACCTGATCTTCCCGATACGGACATTCCGTGGGTGATTGTGGAGGAAGTCTATTACAGCGACCGGGCCCCGTGGCCGCCGGAGGCGGACGGAACAGGAAAGAGCCTGCAGCGCATCAATTGTGTCCCGGCGGCGGCCTCGACGGATCCGGATAACTGGGTCGCCAATCCTCCCTCGCCGGGCCGTTAGATGTCCATAGAGCAGGTTTCCTGGAATGTTCGTCGTCAATCGGGTATAATGGCAATGGATACTTCTACGAATAACAGAATGGGTGGATTGGTCAAATGAAAGTAAAGTTTGTTTTTCCCTGTATCATTTTCCTGGTTATTGAGGCGTCATTGGTTTACGGCAGCAAAGCGTCCTGGGATGCCGCCGTTGCCGCAGACAACCCGCTTCACTGGTATCGATTCGACGAAATGTCCGGTACTTCCTGCCTGGATTACGGCAGTGTCGCACTGAACGGAGCCTACAACGCCGTGGTCCTGGCGCAGGATGGCCTGCTGGGATCCGCAACGGCGGTGGAGTTTCTCGGCTCAAGTCTTGTCAATTTTGGATCTGCTCCGCCGATCTTCTCTGATTGGACCGCTGAATATATTGTGATGAGAAAAGGCAATACGTCTCAGGCATTGCACGATGACGGGATATCGTCCCTGCGTGTCCAGGGCTGGAGCATGCAGGAAGCCTCTTTCACCCTCTACGGGGTGGCGGATTATCAGTTTACCAAACAGCCCGGGCAGGAGCCCCGCGTGCCGCTGAACGAATGGCGCCATCTGGTGTTTCGACGCAACCACCTCGGCACCCAGCTCTTTATCGATGGAGTTCTTGTCGGAACGCATACAAGCTCGGTCAATATGCCCCTGGCCGCCCTGGGGGGACGAGCCAATACATCCTCCGATGCCTTCTATGGACTGCTGGATGAAGCGGTCGTCTACGACCGGGCCCTGAGCGACGAGCAGATCCGCATTCATTCCGAAGCGTGCAAAGGGACCTATACGGCGCTGGTCCCCGACGATTTCGATGACTATGCGGACACCTCTGATCTTCTTGCGTACTGGACTTCCACAGGGCAATTGTTCCTGGAAACAGACGATACCTATCAGGGCAGCGCCGGCGCCATGAGGGCGGTCTTGCCGGCCCCGGGCGCCGTGATCAGGGATGTGGGTGAGGTCTTCGACTATTCCCTGCAGAACGGCCATGACTTGATCGTCCGAATCAAAGGCGATCAGGACAATGTGCCGGGGGATATTACGCTGCTTGTTCTCGACAGGGATGATACGATTGTGGAAAGCTTTACTTGGCCCGGCGCCGCCACGAGGACCGAATGGACTACCCTCGGTGTGCCCGTGGATACAGCATCGAAACCCGGCTGGGGCCATATTGGAAAGATTCGTGTGGAAGTCAGCGCCGCGGCCACCGTGCTGGTCGACGAGTTGACCTTTCAGAATCGTGCACAACGTATCGCCGGGGATCTCAATGGGGATGGGCATGTGGATCTGGCCGATCTGGTTCTCTTTGCAGGCCAGTGGCTGAATGCCGCATGTTTCGGCCCCGATTGTGCCGACTTGAACCGAACCGACGGCGTGAATATGGCCGATCTGGCCCTTCTGAGCGACAACTGGAAAGCCCGATTCGACTCGGTCCGGATAAACGAATTTATGGCGGTCAATTCCTACGTGCCGTTTCTCAATCCCACGGATATCCACACCACCGTCAACGGGATTGCCGAACATTCGGACTGGATCGAACTCCACAATGCCAGTATGGAAAACGGCATTTCTTTGGAAGGCTGGTATCTGACCGACGATCGGGAAAATCTTACAAAGTGGAAATTCCCCCCTGTTTTTATCCCGGCCGACGGATATCTGGCGGTATACGCCTCCGGAAAAACAGCCGAAGAATACCCGGGCAATTTCCCTTATATCGATGATGAGGGAAATCTTCATACCAACTTCGAACTGAGCGGCGATGGGGAATACCTGGCCCTGGTCTGGAACGACGGCGCCACCGTCGTATGTCAGTACGCTCCGGAGTTTCCCCCGCAGCGGGGGCTGGTCTCGTACGGGCTGGACAGTAATGGTCTGCACGGTTACCTGAAAACCCCTACGCCGCGGGCGCCCAACAGTGCCGTCTGGACGGGGGCGGTGGCGGATACGAAATTTAGCATTGACCGTGGATTATTCGAAACAGGTCAATCCTTCGATGTCCAGATAGCCTGCGAGACGGAAGGATCTCTTATTCGCTATACTCTCGACGGCAGCACTCCAACACTGTCCAAAGGATATGTGTACACAACGCCCATTTCCATTGCTTCGACGACCTGCCTTCGCGCTGCCGCATTCAAAGACGGCTGGCTCCCTTCCAATGTGGACACGCATACGTACCTCTTCCTCGACGATGTGATAAGACAGTCGCCCAACGGCGAAACGCCGGTCGGCTGGCCTGCCGGCTCCGTCAACGGACAGGTATTTGAGTATGGTATGGACCCCGATATTGCCGACAGTGAGGAATACGGTCCGCTTATACTCGAGGCGATGGCGGCCATCCCCTCTCTTTCTCTGGTCACGGATCTGAAATACCTTGTGGATCCGGCGATCGGCATCTACGTAAACGCTTCCAGGGAAGGCGTTCAGTGGGAGCGTCCCACCTCGGTGGAGTTGCTGAATGCCAACCATGGTGAAAACTTCCAGATGGATGCGGGGCTTCGCATTCGAGGTGGTTACAGCCGGGGTGGCTCCAATCCAAAACACTCATTCCGCCTTATGTTCAAAGGGGGATATGGCCGGGGCAAGCTGAAATATCCTTTATTTGATGACGAAAGAGGCGATGAATTCGACAATCTGGACCTGCGGACGGCGCAGAACTACGCCTGGAGCAACTGGGGCAACGACGGAAGCAGGAACACGTTCCTTCGGGATGTCTACTCGCGCGACCTCCAGCGGGAGATGGGACAACCCTACACGGCAAGCCGCTATTATCACCTGTATATCAATGGGCAATACTGGGGACTCTATCAGAGCCAGGAACGGTCTGAGGCGTCCTATGCGGAACACTATTTTGGGGACGACAAGCCGAAATACGATGTGGTCAAAGCCGATGACTATCGAACAGGATACACGGACGGCACACTCGACAAATGGAACGAACTCTGGTCCTTATGCGAAGCGGGATTCGATACGGACGCCGCCTACTATGCGGTACAGGGTAAAAACCCGCTCGGCCAGGAGGATCCGGACATGGAAGTCCATGTGGATGTCGACAATCTCATGGATTATATGATCGGCATCTTCTTTACAGGCAACCGCGATGCTCCGGTCACGCTGAGCCAAACCGCGGCGAACAACTTTTTTGCCATTCGAAATCGCGATCCCCGGAGGCGTCAGGGATGGCAATTCTTCGCCTATGATTCGGAGCACTCGATGCTGAGCGTCGGCGACAACCGAACGACGTGGGTAAGCGCGGGTTCGTCCATAGAGCATTTCAATCCCCAGTGGCTTCACCAGAAACTTGCTGTGCATCCGGAATACCGATTGCGTTTTGCCGATCAGGTACATAAACATTTCTTCAACGAGGGCGTCCTGACGCCGGATCATGCCAAAGCGTTGTGTCTGCGGCGGGCCGCCGAAATCGACTTGGCCATTATCGGCGAATCGGCGCGATGGGGGGATCATCGTTCGGACCGGGTGAATTCTCCTTATACCCGCGCCCACTGGTGGGCGGAAGTGAAGGATTATCTGGTTGACACCTTTCTTGCCGCTCGTACAGAAATCGTTCTGGACCAGCTCAAAGCGGCCCAATTGTATCCCCCGAT
>JAFGGE010000238.1 GCA_016930745.1 Sedimentisphaerales bacterium | reverse complement strand
TCCTGAATAATCCTGTAATGCCATGCCTTTGTTATCGGACAAACTGAAAAAATACTCAAATTTTAACACTGTTTTAAGCGAGCACCCATTAAGAGAAGATTTTCCAGTACTCCATTTTGAAAAAAGAATGTCTGCAAAATTGCCCTTTGAAAATTACCTTGAACTGAATCCTATGGTTTTGGTATAGTATACTGTGAAATGTGTCTCGAACCTGAGCAAGAGCAGTGGACTATGCAAAACCGGAAAAATGGAAATCTTTTTCGACTAAGTATTCCAGTCGTCGGGATGATCCTGATGTTCAATCCCTTGGGTGCGGCTGGATATTGTTTTTCTCCCCATCGCCATTTTTCTCCGGATGGACACGACCATATCCACCCCAGTCATTTGGATTTTGCGGATCCTTGTGCCAGAGCAATGGATGACCATTATACTGCAACCCACAGTCTTTGCCATGACTCCCATGCAGAACAATCCGACTGCGTTCGAGTCGCCGTTGTGCTGGAAGTGCGGACGGAAGCGGGACAAAACCTCTTTTGTCCCTGCCCCTTGGTTTCGGATATGCCGGTCGATGCAAGGAATCCTAACCGATTTTTCACTCAAAGTCTGTATATATTGCCTCCCCAATTGCCGGCCTTACGAACCATTATCCTGTTGGCGTGATTCCTGTTTGATCCCCGGAATATAGTCCTGAATGCAGAGTCTTTTTATCTTCGCCTGAATTTCTGCGTTCAGTAAGAACCGGTAAACGCATCCAACAGGAACCAGGAATATGAAAATCTTTATCTATTTTGCCGTTCTTCCGTGGGTTTTTCTTACGGCAGGGTGTTCGGTCCCGGCGCCCGTTTCGGAATCTGTCCTGATAGCCATGGAGGAGAATCCGTCGGACGAAATACTGCCGACGGCGGTCGGGGAGGAGACCGGAGATAACCGAGCCTTGTCTGTGCCTCCCACTCCCACAGGTTCGGTTACCTTGCGCCAGGCTCTTGTGCTTGCGTTGGTGTACAATCCTCGGTTTCGGGCTCAATCCTGGCAAGTACGGATCGCGGAAGCCAGACAGATTCAGGCCGGCCTGAGTCCCAATCCGGAACTGGAGGTCGAGGTGGAAGAAACCGGCGGCAGCGGGACACGCCGTCGCTTCGAAGGAGCCGAGACGACGATTCTTCTCAGTCAGGTTATTGAACTAGGAGATAAAAGACAAAAGAGGATTGCCCTGGCCACCCTTGAGAACCAACTGGCCCAGTGGGACTATGAGTCACAACGGCTGGACGTCTTGACCGAAGCGGCCCAGTCCTTTATCGATGTGCTGACAGCCCAGCGAAGGCTCGATCTTATGCGGCAGGTTCGGGACTCTTCGTTGGAGATGCTGGCCGGCGTGACCAAACGGGTCGATGCCGGCAAGGATTCCCCCGTCGAACAATCCAAGGCCCTGGTCAGCCATGCCAAAATCAAAACCCAGTATGAGCTGGCCGAAAAGACCCTGCATTTTGCCCGCTTGCAGCTTGCCTCTTTATGGAACAGTACGAAGGCTTCGTTTGATCGGGCGGAAGGGGATTTTGACCAGGTCGATCCCATGGGAGATATGGCATTGCTTCTCGGCCGTCTGGACAACAATCCCGATCTGGCCCGCTGGACGGTCGAGTTGGAACAGCGGCGTGCGGCCATCGATCTGGAAAAGTCCCGCGCCAGGCAGGATATTCGTATCGGGGTAGGCCTGCAGCGGTTCGAAGAGGAGGATGAGAATGCGGTGGTTTTCGGATTTTCGATTCCGTTAGGGATTTCGGATCGGAATCAGAGCGCCCGACTGGAAGCCGTCTATGCCCTGGCTCAGGCAAGACAGCAGCAACAGGCCGTTCTGGCCTCGGTGCGGGAACAGCTGATCGAGGCATATCAGAAGGCGTCGGAGGAATATACCCTGATCCGCTCCCTGGAGGAAGAAGTGCTGCCCCATGCCCGGTCGGCGTTTGAGGCGTCGCGCATCGGGTATGAAGAGGGAAAATTTGATTATCTGAACGTTCTGGACTCCCAGCGGACTTGTCTTGAGGCCCAATTGGAGCGTATGGAGGCGCAGGCGTCCTATCACAAGGCCAGAATACAAATCGAACGTCTCCTTGGAGGAGACCTTCTTACCGAGGAGAAACCATGAAACACACGAACGACAAAATGCTGTCGCGGACAGTCAAGAATAAGGCATTGTTTATCGTAGCGATGCTCTTTCTGGGATTGGGAATATTTGTGGGGCGAATGTCGTATTCCGGCATACTCCATGAAACCGACTCCCCTACGCAGGAAGTAGTCCATGCCGGAGAGAAGGAGCAGGCAGGTCACGAAGGGCACGAACACCAGGCGGCGGAAGAAATCGCCCCCGATGATCTGGAAAAAGCCGTCTGCGAACATGCGATGCGCATCATCGACTGTGATGAATGCCGCTATGAGGTTGGGGTGGTAAAAATTGATCCATCCATAGCGGCGTCTCTGATTCAGACAGGGATGCTTGCAGATATGGAACGCACAAGGATGCTTACGTTCACGGGGCAGGTAGAACTGGATCGAACGAAGGCCGTGGATGTGGTGTCCACAGGCGGCGGACGAGTCGAGCAGGTAAAAAAACTCATCGGGGAAAAGGTGGCCAAGGGAGATATTTTGGCCGTACTTCATTCGGCCGATTTGGGTCAGGCCAAGGCGGACTTTTTGGAGGTTCAGGCAAAACTCGAATTAACACAGGCGGCATTCCGACGAGAGCAAGGGCTTTATGAAAAAAAAATTACCAGCCAGGCGGATTATCAGAATGCATTGAATGAGCTGAAGGCAGCCCAAGCCTCTTATGCGGCGACGGATAAACGATTGCGGCTATTCGGCCTTGAAACCGAGCAGATAGCCGGTATTAAGAATGAAAAAGAAAATGGAAATTTTGCCGATCTGACACTGCGTGCCCCACAGAGCGGTACGATTATCACACAGACTATTTCTGTCGGAACGATCGTGGACGCCACAGAAAGCCTTTACGCCATTGCCGATCTTTCCCATTTGTGGGTGTGGTGCGACGTGTATGAAAAAGACCTGGCGATCCTGCAGGAACAATTTGCCCAAGAGAAATCGCTTCCGGCGATGGTGCGGGTGAAGGCCTTTGAACCAATCGCCTTTCCCGGCGAGGTGGATCTTGTGGGCCATTTGATGGACGAGCATACTCGCACCGTGAAAATGCGGGTGCAGGTGAAGAATCCGGAAGGCAAACTAAGACCCGGTATGTTCGCCGATGTCCGAGTCGCCATCCCGCTGCCGGGACAGATGATGGCTGTGCCGCAGGTTGCCGTGATGTCCGACGGCGGGAAAGACTTCATATTTCAACAATGGGAAAATGATTTGTGGATTCGCCGAGATGTTTCCGTAGGCGACAAATGCGGCCAATTTATCGAAATCCTAAGTGGCATTCCCCGGGGCGCTACCATCGTGACGGGGGGAGCTTTTATGCTGAAAAGCGACATTCTTCGGGAAAAAATGGGCGCAGGCTGCGCTGATTAAGGAGGGGGGGTAGATCCTAATGCTTGATACTTTTCTATACTTTATGCTGAAACACAGGCTGCTGGTTATTCTGGGCAGCATCGTGCTGCTGGCGGCAGGAATCTTCGCATGGAAAAATTTACCCATAGACGCCTTTCCGGATGTAACAAATCAGCAGGTAATGATCCTGACGCAGGCTCCCGGCCTCACGCCGTCCGAAGTAGAGCGGCTGATAACCTTCCCGATCGAGGTGGATATGGGCGGCCTGCCGAACGTTCAGCAGGTCAGAAGCCTTTCCAAGACGGACCTTTCTCAGGTGATCGTCATCTTTGAAGACGATGTGGATACCTATTTTGCGAGGCAACTGGTATTTGAGCGTCTGGCGCAGGTAAAAGATGAACTGCCCGAAGGGATAGAACCGGAATTGGGACCGATATCCACCGGACTGGGGGAGATCTACCAGTATGTGTTAAAAAGCGGATACTATTGTCCTATGCACAAAGAGGCCTGGAGCGAGAAAGCGGAAAAATGCGATCAATGCGGCATGCCGATGGTCCAAGCCGAACAGGATTTAATGGACTTGCGGACGATACAGAACTGGATCATCAGTCCGCAGCTTCGGCGACTGCCGGGCGTGACGGAAATCAACAGTTTCGGCGGTTTTGTCAAGCAATACCATGTCATACCCGCCCCGGCTTTGCTGCTAAAGTACGGGATCCCGTTAGATGAGATTCTCCATGTTCTGGAGGCCAATAATTCAAACGCCGGCGGCAGTTTCGTCGAGCGGGACTGGGAACAGATCAATGTCGTATCGAAAGGACTCGTTCGGGGAATTTCTGATATCGAAAATATCGTTATCAAATCCGAAGAAGGCACGCCGGTCTATCTGAAAGATGTGGCCGAGATACAAATCGGTCGTCAGACCAGAAATGGTGCGGTTACCAAAGATGGCCAGGGGGAAGTTGTCATCGGTATGGTGATTATGCTCAAAGGCAGCAATTCCAAGCATGTGGTTGACCGCGTAAGAGCGGAAATTCCTCCCCTTCAGAAATCGCTTCCGCCGGGCGTGAATATTTCGCCTTTCTATGACCGGACCAGCCTGATTCAGGCCTGTATCAAGACCGTCTCCTCGGCACTGTTTCAGGGAATGATTTTTGTTATTCTGGTTTTATTTGTCATCTTATGGGATTTCCGTGCGGCTTTGGCCGTAGCGATATCCCTTCCCATCACGGCGGCTGTCGCTTTTTTGCTGATGGGCTGGACGGGAGTCACCGGTAATTTGATGAGTCTTGGCGGGCTTGTCATTGCCATTGGGATGGTTGTGGATGGTTCGATTGTGGTAGTTGAAAATATTGCACGACACATGCGCGAAAAGGCAGATTCCGACGCTTCAAGAATTCCGATAGCCCATGAAGCGGTCAAGGAAGTGGCTCGTCCGGTTATCTTTGCGATTTTGATTATCGTTATCGTGTTTGTTCCCCTGTTTACGCTGGAATCTATGGAAGGCAAGATGTTTAAGCCGCTGGCATTGACAATCTGCTATGCGCTGGCGGGGTCATTGCTGGCTGCTTTGACCATTGTCCCGGTTATGAGTTCCATGCTGGTCAAACGCATTGCATGTACGAAAAGTAAAAATTTGTTGGCGGTTTTTTTTGACCGTGCCTATATGCCCGTGCTGAAAACAGCCGTGCGGGGACGATGGATTACTGTCGGCATTGCGGCAGCGTTTATGGTCATGGCGTTTGCTGCACTTAGCCAGATCGGAACGGAATTCCTGCCGCCGCTGAATGAAGGCGCATTGGCAATCAATGTCGTTCGCCTGCCGACAGCCGGGATAAAAGGTTCGGTATTACAGGCGAGTGAAATTGAAAAACGTCTCTTGGCCAAGTTTCCAGAAATCGAAACGATTGTGACAAAGACAGGCCGAGCGGAAATCGCCGAGGATCCGATGGGACCGGAACAAAATGATATTTTTGTCATGCTCAAACCTCGCTATGAACAAAAATATGGACGTTCCAGAGAGGAACTTGTTCAGGCGATCAATCGTGAACTTTTAGTATTTCCCGGCATCAAATCGGCATTTTCTCAGCCGATAGCCCTGCGGGTCAACGAACTGATCAGCGGCATTAAATCCGATGTGGCGATAAAGATATTCGGCGACGACATGGAGGTGTTGCGGTCCGCCGCCGAAAAGATCGCCCCTGTTCTGAGTGAAATAGAAGGCGCCAATGACGTTAAAATTGAGCAAATTTCCGGCTTTTCTCAGATCGAGTTACATATGGATCGTCAGGCCATGGCGCGCCACAGGATCAATGTAGACACGATCAACCAACTGGTCGGGACGGCGATCGGAGGCAGGATTGCAACCACTGTTTTTGAAGGACAGAAACGATTTGATGTGCAGGTGCGATTTCCCTTGGAGGATCGACAGGATGCAGACGCCATAGAACGCATACTGGTTCCTTCTCCCGCCGGTTATAATGTTCCCCTGAAAGAACTGGTAACCCTACACGAAGTCGAATCTCCGGCACAGATCAGTCGTGAGGATTCCACCCGCCGATTGATTGTTGAATGCAATGTCCGAGGCAGGGATATGGGAGGTTTTGTCACCGAAGCAAAACAAAAACTGGCGTCCCTAGAAAACGACATGCCAGAAGGTTACCGATTTGCCTGGGGCGGTCAGTTTGAAAATCAGCAAAGAGCGATGGCCCGTCTGAAAGTTGTCGTGCCTGCGGCCATTCTGCTTATTTTTGTTATGCTGTTTTCCTCGTTAAATTCATTTAAATGTGCTCTTTTGATTCTGGTGAATCTGCCCTTTGCATTGGTGGGAGGTATTCTGGCCATATATTTTCTGAATATCAATTTGAGTGTTGCTGCATCGATTGGTTTTATTGCATTGTTGGGTGTAGCGGTCGAGAACGGACTGGTGTTGGTCAGTTTCTTCGAACAATTGCGACTGGGCGGCAAAAATGTATACGACGCTGTGATCGAGGCCTGTCGGTTGCGGGTAAGGCCTCTGGTGATGACTACCCTGACGACGCTGATGGGACTTTTGCCGATGTTGTACGCGACCGGTTCCGGCTCCGAGATACAAAAACCGCTCGTAGCGGTAATTTTCGGCGGGCTGATCAGTTCCCTGGGTCTGACTCTTATTATACTGCCCGTGCTGTATATCATTTATTACCAGGATACGAAACCGAAGGAGCAAATATATCCAGTAGCGCTGTATTGACGGTAAACCTTTCGCTGCAGGGAGACCAAACGAAATATTTTCTGCCATCCCTGCCGTTCGGGTCCGAGAATGATATGCATTTCAGCACAGGCGGGGGGGATTTTTCGGTCCTTATGAAAAGGTAAAATACACAATTTTTCCGTCGTTGCATCGTCCGCAAGCTTTTGTATGGTTTATACGGACAAGGGCTTTGGACCTTCGCAAAGAAGGGCGTAGAAATCGTTGGCGAACACGAGGATACAAACATGAGCGGCAAGACTACGGCGGTGCATATTACGCATGAGGCGATCGGGAAAATCGGCGGGATCGGGGCGGTGCTGGAAGGATTTTTTACCAGCCAGAGCTATCAAAACCAGATCAATCGCACGATCCTGATCAGCCCGTTGTTTTCCCGAGAGGGGGATGTTTCCACGCGGCTGGGCGAAGGGGGCGAAGTGCTGTATTCCTCCGCCGACGGGCGCACCCCGGCCAATTACGCCGCGACTTTCCGGCATATCGAAAACGCATTTAATGTCGGTATCGTGTACGGCCGCCGCACTTTTGCCGATTCGCGGTCCGGCGTTAAGAGCTCCCCGGAAGTGATTCTCCTGGATATCACGCGCATGGATGCCGGACCGATCAATGAATTCAAGGCCCGTCTTTTCAACGAGTTCGGCATTCGATCCAATTTGTATGAGCATCTGTGGGAGTTTGAACAATACGTGCGGATCGCACCCGCGGCGATCGCCGTGCTTAAGGCGATCGGGGCCGCCGACCATGACGGCACCACCATCCTGGTCGCCCACGAGTTTATGGGGATGCCCACGGCGCTGGCGGGCATTCTGGATCCCTACGATTTTCGAACCGTCTTTTATGCGCATGAAGTGGCCCCCATGCGGCAGATCGTCGAAAACCATCCCGGCCACGATACAATGTTTTATAATGTCATCCGGCAGGCCCGCGAGAACGACCAGTATGTCAACGAAATTTTCGGCGATCAGAGTTTCAATTTCAAATACACCCTGGTGGATGCCGCGCGGCATTGCGACAACATTCTGGCCGTGGGAAACTGCGTCGTCGATGAGCTGAAATTTATGGCGCCGGAGTTCAAGATCGCCGATATCGACCTGACCTATAATGGGATCCCTTCGTACGATATCGGTTTGGCCGAAAAGAAACAGTCCAAGGAGTATTTGCAGGAATATTGCCACAATCTTCTGGGTTTCCGTCCGGATTTTGTCTTTACGCACGTGACCCGCATGGTTCCCAGCAAAGGACTGTGGCGCGATCTGCGGGTGCTCGAGCATATGGATAAGGAATTCAAGACGCAGAACAAGACCGCCGTGCTTCTGGTCCTGAGCACCGAAATCGGCAGACGGCGCAACCGCGATATCACGAATATGGAAGCGGCCTACAACTGGCCGGTGGCGCATCGGGAAGGTCTGCCCGATCTGTCCGGCGGGGAGGCCTCTTTTTATGCCGGCATCCAGGAGTTCAACGCCAGAAGCAGCAACGTCAAGGCGATCTATATCAATCAGTTCGGATTTGATCGGGAATGCTGCGGCCGGCGCGTGCCTGTGGATGTGGAATTTATGGACATCCGAAAGGGCTCCGACGCCGAGTTCGGCCAGAGCATTTACGAACCCTTCGGCATTGCTCAACTGGAAGTACTGACCTTTGGAGGCATCTGCGTGGTGACGACGCTGTGCGGGTGTGCCGGTTTTGTGAAGGATATCACGGAGGGGCGGGATGTAAGGAATGTGATCTTTGCCGATTATACCCAACTGAACGGGAATGCCGCCTCTTTCGACGTGGAGGACCTTAAGCAGATCGATCGTTCCGCACGCGATGCTATCGAACACAAGATCAGCGAAAAGATTGCGCTGGAACTATGCGCCCGGCTGCCCAAAAATGATGACGAGGCGGCCGCCATGCTGCGGGACGGCTGTGAACTGGCCCGCCACATGAGCTGGGACACAGTGTTTGAAAAATATGTTTCCCGCGGCTTGCAAAAGGCGGTTCGAAGACAGCATCAGATCCGTCTGAACAAGTCAGCCTAGCCGAGGCGATCGGCCCCGCCATGGGCGGAGACCGAATCGAACATCAAAGCCCCCGGGCAAAACCGTGGGGGCTTTTTTTAATCCCATGCTTTTTATCCGGGTTCTTGACGCGGGTTTTTCTGCGCAGTACATTTCCTTTCATGGCAACCGGGAAGATTATCGGTATTTTGGGAGGTATTGGCGCAGGCAAAAGCACGGTGGCGGCTGAGTTTGCCAGGCAGGGCTGTGCAGTGATCGATGCGGACGCCATCGGCCATGAGGTCTTGAAGGAGCCTGCCGTGAGCCGCCGACTGATCGATGCGTTCGGCCCCGATATTATGGATTCTACCGGGGGGATCGACCGTACTATTCTGGGGGAAAAGGCCTTTCAGAACCCCGAATCGGTCGCGCAAATCAACCGTATTCTGCATCCTGTGATACTGGAGCGTTGCCAACAGCAGATGAGCGAATTCCAGAACAAAACGGGGGTTCGGGCGATTGTGCTGGATGCGCCCCTGCTGCTGGAAACGGGTTTGGACAAGAGGTGCGATATTCTGATCTTTGTGGAGGCCGACCCGACGGCGCCAGACAGACGATGCCGCCGACAGAGCAGGGAGTTTTTGGCCCGGATAAAAAAAAGAGAAAATTTTCAGATTTCTCTGGACAAGAAGCGAAAAATAGCGGATTATATTATTGAAAACAATTCTGGCTTTTCAGCGTTGGCTGGACAAGTCGCTCGGATTCTCTTGGAATTGTAAAGAAGGCGGCTTGGCATTTTCGGGGTTCTACGTATCATTGTAGCCGAAAAGTATGGATTCAATTTGGCGGCTCTGGTGACAAATCCTTAGATTCCCACGAACAGAGCATCGCGGCGGGAACCGGAATAAAATAAAAGGATTCTATTGATTTCCACAGAATAAGGAAGTGATGATGACACAATCAGCAATCGAACCGGAAGAGAAAGATCCGCTGTCCGATCCTATGGTCGATGTCCAGGAGGCAGACCACCCCAAGGCGGCAAAGAAGAAGGCCAAAAAGAAAAAAAAGAAAAAATCCCCGTCCGAGGAGGCCCCGGTCGTTGAAACCCCGGAGCCATCAGCGGCGCCAAACCAGGACAAAGGCAAGGAGGGTCAGGAGGAATCCGAATCCGTCCATGCCAAGTACGAGCGGATCAAGAAGGGCAATCTGCATCTGACCGACCTGCAGAACCTGGATGTGGTCGAACTGCACAAGATCGCCAAGGATGAGGGCATTACCGAATACATGGGATTGACCAAGCAGGAGCTGGTCTTTAAGATCCTCAAGGAGCGTATCCGCCAGAATGGGCTGATGTACGGCGAGGGGGTGCTGGAGGTCCTGCCCGACGGGTTTGGTTTCCTTCGCAGCCCCAAGTACAGCTACCTGTCCTCTCCGGACGATGTATACGTCTCTCCATCCCAGATCCGGCGGTTCGGCCTTCGCAGCGGAAATATCGTCGCCGGCCAGATTCGTCCCCCCAAGGAAAGCGAGAAGTATTTCGCCCTGCTCCGGGTGGAGGCGATCAACTACCAGGAGCCCGACAAGCTTGCTGAAAAGGTCGTTTTCCGCGATCTGACGCCCCTCCATGCGGAAGAGCGTCTGATGCTGGAGACCACCGCCGAAGAGATGAGCATGCGGATCATCGACATGATTACGCCCATCGGAAAGGGGCAGCGCGGCTTGATCGTTGCTCCGCCTCGCACGGGTAAAACCATCCTGCTGCAGAAGATCGCCAATGCGATCAGCACCAACCATCCGGAGGTACGGATGATCGTATTGCTGATCGATGAGCGTCCCGAGGAAGTGACCGAAATGGAGCGCAAGACCGCCGATGATGTCGAGGTGATCAGCTCGACCTTCGACGAGCCGGCCTCCCGCCATTGCCAGGTCGCCGAAATGGTGATCGAGAAGGCCAAGCGAATGGTCGAGTACGGCGAAGATGTCGTTATCCTGCTCGATTCGATCACCCGACTGGCCCGGGCCTACAATACCGAGATGCCTCACTCCGGCAAGATTCTCACCGGCGGCGTCGACGCCAATGCCATGCATATGCCCAAGCGGTTCTTCGGGGCCGCCCGAAATATCGAAGAAGGGGGTTCGCTGACGATTATCGCCACGGCCCTGATCGATACCGGCTCCAAGATGGACGAGGTGATTTTCGAAGAATTCAAGGCCACGGGCAACATGGAACTGCATCTGGATCGCCGCCTGGTCGAACGGAGGACCTTCCCGGCCATCGATATCTCCAAGAGCGGCACCCGGCGCGAGGAACTGCTTCTGGACAAGAAAGAGCTGGAACTGGTCTACCGTCTGCGGAAGGTGCTCAGCGAGATGAATCTGGTCGAGTCGGTGGAATTGTTGAAGAGCCGGCTGGCCAAGTTCAAGACCAACGCCGAATTTTTGATGAGTATGAGTATCGATTAAAAGTCGGCTCAAACCGGCGGAGAATTGCCGCCTTTACAGGTCCTAAGGTTTCGTGTAAGATTCCAGTCCCGGCGGGGTATTCCCTGCCGGGGCTTTTTTGTTTCTCAGGATGGACCAGGAAAATGACCGAACAGCTTTCGACAGTGTATGATCCCAGGACGATCGAGCGGCAGGCCGAGGAAATCTGGAATCGAGGGCAATATTTTCATGCCGAGCCCGATGTCCCTACGGAAAAAGGGGCGTATACTATCGTCATTCCGCCGCCCAATGTCACCGCGCCGCTGCATCTGGGCCATGCCCTCAACAATACCCTGCAGGATATCCTGATCCGTTATCATCGCATGCAGGGCTTCCATACGCTCTGGATGCCCGGCACCGATCACGCCGGAATCGCCACGCAGACCGTCGTGGAAAAACGGCTTCTGGCCGAGCAGGGTAAGCGGCGGACCGATTTTACGCGGGAGGAATTTGTCGCCCATGTCCAGGCCTGGAAGGATGAATACGAGGCGCGGATCATCAGCCAGCTCAGGACGATGGGCTGTTCCTGCGACTGGCCGCGGACGCGATTCACGATGGACCAGGTCTGTGCCCGGGCGGTGCGGGAGACGTTTTTCCGTCTGTTTCGGGATGGGCTGATCTACCGGGGCAAGCGGCTGGTCAACTGGGACCCGGCCACGCAGACGGTGCTGGCCGATGATGAGGTCGAGCATGAAACCGTACAGGGCCATTTCTGGTACTTGCGTTATCCGCTCGTCCAGCCGGTCGATATCAATGGGCAAACGATCGAACATGTCACCGTGGCCACCACCCGGCCGGAAACCATGCTGGGAGATACAGCCGTCGCTATGAATCCCGCCGATCCGCGGGCTATATCGCTGGTGGGCAAGATGGTCCGTCTGCCTATTGTCGGAAGGCTGATCCCGATCATCGCCGATGAGCATGTGGTCCTGCCCGATCCGAATAGCGAGGACGAGAAGGCCCGCTATGGGACGGGCTTTTTGAAGGTTACCCCCGCTCACGATCCGTATGACTGGGAGATCGGGCAGCGGCATCAATTGCCCGTGATCAATGTCATGGCCCCGGATGGTTCTGTCAGCGAACGGCATGGCTGGGAGGACTGGGAGGAGATTAAAAATCCGGATGTGGAAAATCTGCTTGGCATGGACCGGTTCGAGGCCCGTGAGGCCATCGTGGAATGGTTCCGCACCGAAAAGCTGCTTGCCGAGGTTCGCGAATACACCCATGAAGTCGGGCACAGCTACCGCAGCCATGTGCCGATCGAGCCGTATCTGTCCGACCAGTGGTATATTGCCGTCAAAAAACCGATCGAGCATTTGGCCGACACGTTCGGCTCCGGGCTTATCGAAGGGACGGATGTGCCCGTCAACTCACTGGCGGGCCTGGCGCTGAAGCCGCTCGTCGACGGAAGACTTACATTCACCCCGGAACGATACAGCAAGACCTATCAGACATGGCTGGAAAATCTGCGTGACTGGCCTATCAGCCGACAGCTCTGGTGGGGACATCGGATACCAATTTGGAATAAACCGGGAAGACATCGTGTAAATGTTCCATCCGAAATAGTCCATACTACCCAAATGGATTCCGAAGACGGTCCGATTACTTATTTGTGTATAACAGCGGGGAAGGAGGAATTGGAAAAACAGCTTGCCGCGGAGGATTGGCCGCAGGATGAGGATGTTCTTGACACCTGGTTCAGTTCCGCGTTGTGGCCGTTCAGTACATTGGGCTGGCCGAAGGACTCACCGGAATTAAATTCCTTTTATCCCGGCGATGTGCTCTGTACGGCTCGGGAGATTATTACCCTATGGGTTTCCCGCATGGTGATGATGGGGCAGTACTGCGTCGGCGATATTCCCTTCCGGGATGTCTATATCCATGCGATGATCCAGGATGGCCAGGGCCGCAAGATGAGCAAGAGTCTGGGCAACGGCATCGATCCGCTGGTCGCCATCGACAGCCACGGCGCCGACGCCATGCGGTTTACCCTGGCGGCGATGACCACCGATACCCAGGATGTGCGGATGCCCGTCGAGCCGATGGAACTGCCGGATGGCCGGACGGTGAATACCTCGCCCAAGTTCGACAACGGCCGTAACTTCTGCAACAAGCTGTGGAATGCCTCGCGTTTTGCGATGATGAACCTGGATGGAACAAGTCCCGACCAGTTCGATCCGGCCCGGATGAAGACCGTCGATCATTGGATCCTGTCGCGGCTGGGGGTCACCATCCGCGAGGTGACCAATGCCATCGAGCAGTATAAATTCAACGAGCCGATCAATGCCCTGTATCGTTTTTTCTGGAACGATTTCTGTGACTGGTACCTGGAATGGGCCAAGCCCCGTATGCGCGATGACAGGGATAAACCCATCGTGCAGAACATCCTGGCCTTTGTCCTCGACCAAACCCTGCGGATGCTGCATCCGTTTATCCCATTTATCACCGAAGGGATTTATGCAAAATTGAACGAAATCGCCCCAGTGCGAAAACTCCATGGAATCTGTGAACCTGCCTCTGCCGAGGCCCTGATCGTGGCCCCCTGGCCTGTCCGAATCAACGAACGGATCAACCTGCAGATTGAAAAGGAGATAGAACTGGTCCAGGGCGTAATCCGTCAGATCCGCGAGATCCGCAACCAGTATACGATTCCTCCGAAGAACCAATTGACCGCTTCGATTACCGGATCGGAGCAGTCCTGTGCCGTTCTTTCCGCCGATACGGACCTGATCTGTCAATTGGCGGGCCTTGAGCAGTGTAGGGTAGCGCCCGGTCTGGAGAAGCCCCCCAATGCGGCGGCTGCTGTGGTTGAAGATGTACAGGTCTACGTACATGATGTGATCGATCCCCAGGCCGAGCGAGACCGGCTGGAAAAGCGGAAACAGCAGATCGAAACCGCCCTCAAATCGGTTCAGGGCAAACTAAGCAATGAAAACTTTACCAGTCGGGCCAAACCCGAAATCGTCGAACAGGCCCGTGAAAAGCTCAGAGAACTGACCGAACAATTACAAGCAGTCGTAACGCACCTTGCCGAGCTGTAATCGTAACATCGTAAGAAGGCCGAGGTTTGGCCCATGGGATTGGATAACGTTACTGTAACGATAGACAGGGATAAACGATGGAAGTGCCCGTAGAACTATCCCGAATCCTGATCAACGAGGCCGACGACCGGCAGATTATCGTTCTCAAGGAAATCAACGGCGAACGCAGTTTTCCGGTCGTAATCGGCATGCCCGAAATCCTCGCGATCGACCGTCGGCTCAAGGGGATCGATCTGCCCCGGCCCATGACTCATGATCTGCTGGCCAATACCATCCTGGAAATGGGCGGGCAGCTCAAACGCGTGGTCATTAACGACCTGCGGGAGCACGTATTTTATGCGATTCTGGAGGTCGTCCAAAACGGCCGCACCATCCATATCGACAGCCGGCCCAGCGACGCCCTGGCCCTCAGCGCAGGACTGGATGTGCCTATTTTTGTGGATGAACAGGTGTTTGAGAAGATGATGATGTGAAACTGTGGATCAGGATCAGTCCCACGGCTATGCAAAGCATACTGTCGGCCACATTGAACGCCGGCCAGCGGTAATTTATAATGGGTATGACCACTTCGATGAAATCGCGGACGAATCCGTCGTTAAACGCCCGATCATAGAAATTACCGATGATTCCCGCCGTGAACAAGCCCAAAGCCACCTGCAGCAGGCGGCTGCGCACCTGGCCGAAGAGAAAAAGCCCCAGCACCACGATCAGCGCTACACACGATATCGTAAGCAGGATCGTTGTCTGTCCCTTAAACATGCTGAACGCCGCCCCATCATTGGTCCGAAGGGCGAAGCGAAAATAGCCATCAATGAAAACATGGGTTTGACTGGGCAAGCCGCTCAGCCATGTATGCACCGCGGCCTTGCTCCAAAGATCGGCGATTACGCCGACGATCACAATCGGCCAGTACAACAGATGCGCCGAGAAAGACGGCAGGGTAAATCGCTGCCGGGGTTTGGCGTTGCCATCCTGGCCTTGTGAGGCTTTGGTTTGCGTTCCTGTCTCCGACATGAAATCGCCTAATTAGAATATTTTTCCAGGAGTTTCTGCAGTTCGGGCTGATCCGGCTTGATTTTCAGCGAGCTGTTCCATGCGGCCAGGCCTTTGGCTTTGAGCTGTGGATCGCTGCTGGTATTGATGCTTTTCATAATATACGCCACGCCGAGGCCTTTCTGGGCCATCCAGTCGAATTCATCCAGTTCCACCGCCGTCTGGTAACTGGCAATGGCCTGATCGATCTCCTTGAGCTTGAGCAGGGTAAATCCCATATATTGATGGGCCATTCCGTTTTTTGGATCAATCTTGATCGCACTGTCCAGCAGTTCCCTGGCGGCATCGTACCGGTTGGTTCGCAGATAGGCCACGGCCAGGGGAACCATGATCTTGGGATTGTTTCCTTCCAGTTCCAGGGCCCGACGATAGGCGCTAATCGCCTCGGTATGGTCGTTCCGTGTCTCATGGATATCGCCCAGAAGCAATTCCGGATCGGCCATCTTCGGATCCAGCTCCTTGGCCCTGCGGGAATATTCCACCGCTTTGTCGAACTCCTCGACCTGATAATAGCACTGAGCGGTGTTCATGTGGACCTGATAATGATGGGGCTCCAGCTCGCAGGCCCGCACGTAGGCTTGAATGGCCCGCGACCACTGTTTCATAATCTGGGTTACTTTGCCCAGGTTGAAAAAGTCCTTGAACGACCAGGGATCCAATTTTGTGGCGGCCTCATACGCCTCAGCGCTTTTTTCATACTGCTGTACCTGCTGGTAGATATCTCCCTTCATCGAATACGCCAGGGCAAACTCCGGATCCAGCAGGATCGCGGCATTGAGCTTATCAATAGCCTTTTCATGATCATTGAGGTCGTTGAGCATCATGGCGTCGACGTAAAGACTGACCGCCTGCTCCTGCTGGGGGGTAAAACGGACCTGCCGTCCGCATCCGGAAAGAATCAGGATGAATCCGATCAGCACGGTTGCCGCGATCCGGGTCCGTCTGGTCTGTCCAAACATACTATACTCCTTCAGTGATCCACTTCGCGATTCTGTGGCATTGTCGATCCAACGAATCCCATAATTATAATGGTTCTGCCTCGTTGTGTCAAGAAGGCCGTTTATGCGGTTCTTGGTTTTGGACCGGCTTGTGAAAAGGAAGATTTTGCTTGAAAATCATGTAGAATCATCCATTCGGTGCAATTTTGCCTATCGTGTGATGATATCTTTCCGTCGCAGGCGGAGATGTGTGGTCTGCCGGGGCCTGTGAAGACCGAAGAGGAGTGGTTCATCTTGAAATTGGGTTATCAATATAGCAGGTATTCCTTCCGCATTTTTTCAAACCGGTTTACTTCGATCTGCCAGCTGTCCCGCAAAACCACCAGCAATCCTCCCGAAAGGATCGTTTGACGCACCTTGTCCGTACCGCACAACCGGTCGAAGTGGCCGGCTCGAAATTCCATCTTCTCCGGATACATCTTATGCAGCACGGCCACAACCTGAATCCCCGTCCAATAGGCCTCTATTTTGTCCCGGTCTGTAATCAGAATCCGTGCTCCATGGCACAATTGTCCTTTATGCTTGGACGAATCCGGAACAAATGAGGTCGGCTGAAACTCAATCCCCGGCAGACGCAGCGTATTCAGGGCTTTACACAGGGCCGTCGCATCCACCCACGGCGCTCCAAACTGCAAAAACGGCTTGTCCGTCCCGCGTCCTTCCGATAGGTTTGTCCCCTCGATCAGACAGAGCCCCGGATATATGGCCGCTGTCTCCAGGCTGGGCATATTCGGCGAGGGTTTGACGAATACCAGACCCGTCTGGTCATACCACATCTTGCGTTTCCAGCCCGTCATCGGCACCACTTCCAGCTTCGGCTTGACGCCGCCGGCCAGCCATCCCTGCCCCGTAAACAGCCGTGCCAGCTCCCCGGCCGTCATCCCGTGCCGCAGCGGGATCGGATACAGTCCCACAAACGAGGCAAACTTCGGCTCCAGCAGATTCCCTTCCACCGTCACGCCGTTGATCGGATTGGGCCGGTCCAGCACCACGAATTCCTTGCCGTGCTCCCCGGCCGCCTCCATCGCCAGGGCCATCGTGTAGACGTAGGTATAAAACCGCGCCCCGATGTCCTGAATATCGAACACCAGAACATCCACATCCCGCAGCATCTCGGCGGTCGGCTTGTTGGTGGTCCCGTACAGACTGTATACCGGAATCCCGTCCATCGCGGCGTCTTCCACGTCGGCGCCATCCTCGGCCAGCCCTGCGAATCCGTGTTCGGGCCCGAACAGGGCTGTCACGCGGACGGCAGGCAGGTGTCGAAAGACCTCGACAATCGTTTGCCCCTTACGGTTGACCGCCGTGTGGTTCATCACGATTCCCACGCGTTTGTCGGCGAAAAGGCGCTGGTATTGATCGATGTTATCCAGCCCCGTCCTGACAGGTTTCGAGCAACCCGTCCCCGGCAACATCGCACATAAAAAGGATACAACTATCTTTCGGCGGTTCATGACAATAATCTCCTTGTCAATTTTATTTATGTTCCGGTATAGTACCATAGAATGGCTTTAAGAGATAGTTTTTTGTTCGGACGGCGCGAATGAATACAAAAAGACTGCGATTGCGGCACACGGGGTTTTTCACCGGCGTCAGCGCCGCTGTGGGTATCCTGCTCGCCGTCCTCCTTATCGGGTGTTCCCCATATCCGCATCTCGATCCTGAAACCCTTGCCGGGATCGATGCCGTGGTCTCCGAACAAATCGCGCAGGGCAATATCCCCGGCGCGGTCGTCTGTATCGGTCAGGAGAAGATTCTCTATCTCAAGGCCTTCGGCAGCGCCATTCTTGAGCCTGTCGTCGAACCGATGCAGGAAGATACTATCTTCGATCTGGCCTCGCTCACCAAGCCCGTCGCCACAGCGACCTGCGCCCTGATCCTCTGGGACCGAGGCAAGCTGACACTGGATATCTCTGTCGCCGCTTATCTTCCCGAGTTTGCCGCCAACGGTAAAAAGGACATTACCGTCCGACAGCTCATGACCCACACCTCCGGCCTGCCTGCCTATACCTCCGCAGCGCCGCTGGCCAAGGCGTACGGTACTCCCTGCCCGGATAAAGTGGTAGAAAAAATCTGCTCCTTGGAGCCGTTGAGCGAGCCGGGCGCCGAATTTCGCTACAGTTGCCTCAATTATATCATTTTGGGCCGCATCATCGAACGCATCAGCGGACAGAGCCTCGCCGAATTTGCCCAACAGAACCTCTTTGAATCCCTGAACATGACTCATACCACATTCAATCCGCCCGCCGACTGGCAAAGCCGTATCGCCGCCACCGAAGTTCGCGATGGCAAAGCCCTGCGCGGCTCGGTCCATGATCCGCTGGCTGAGCTGATGGCCGGAAACTCGGGCAATGCGGGCGTTTTTTCCTGTGCCGCCGATCTGGCGATTCTGTGCCGTATGCTGCTGGCAGGGGGGCAATGGAATCAGAAACAGATCCTATCCCCCGATGCTGTACGATTACTGACGACCGAGCAGGCCCTCGGTAGGGCGTGCGGTTTTGATCTGTCGTCCAGCTATTCCTGGATCAAAGGTCAGTATGCCTCGCCGTCCGCTTTCTGCCACAGCGGCTATACGGGAACAAGTCTTGTCTGCGACCCGGAAAACAATCTGTTTGTCATCATCCTGACCAACCGCGTTCATCCCAACGACAAAGGGTCTTCCAAACCCATCCGTACAAAAGTCGTCGATCTCGCCTTCCAGGCCATTCGGTAAAAAGAATGCCTCTTGACGTTCAGAATGCGGATTGCTACAATCCTCGCCTGTCGGAGTCTGAGAGGTTTACAATCAACTGTTAGGTTTCATGTGGGAGGATTGTGTGATGAGAACAAAGGACGGTCGGTCGAGAAAGAGGGTGTTGTGTGGATTGGGTGTTGGTCTCTTTCTAGTAAACTGCATCCAACTCGTCGAGGGGCAGGTCACATGGGAACTTCTTCAATGGACGCAGGGACCGTATCAATCCCGGATGCATTATTATACGGGGGCGGGGGAACCCAGAGAAATAATCCGGACCTATTGGGGCGGGGGAGTTAACATCGGCGGAGTAGGCATGCTTATGGCCGGCGAACCTCCATTCGCCGATTGGTATACGATTCGCATGAACACCTCCGTCCAGTTCATGGACGGCAAATTTGAATTTCCCCGCACCTCTGTGCAAGGCGAATTGACGGCTACTGCGCCAGGCGATGCGGCAGGGCAATTGGTCCCGCTGCGGGTCTATGTCCCTGCCTTTACGGAACATGTATATGCCCATCTTTACAGCAACTATCGTTCTCTTGGCGAGGCCTATATTCTGTTGGAAGATGTAACTGCCGGTGTAACTTTGCTGGATCAAATGATTACCGGATCCGGTTGGCTAGGTGTCTTTGAAGTACCTGCCGGCGATACGATCCGTCTCTACATGGACAGCGAGAGCGATTTGACTACCGGCTATAATGGGCAGGTTCAGTCTCTGAATGTCGAGGTGCTTGTTCAATATGCCAGGGATCTTCAGCGTGGCCAGATCCAGCAGTACCCTGTCATGCCCAGTGGGATATTGCCCGAGGGAGGCTTTACGTTTACCGATGTCCCAACCCGAACCTGGTTTGATCCGCCTCTGGCCTGGGGGTATACCTATACCATGACCGACGAGGGCCGTTTTACGGAAATCATAGAGTTTCCGGTTGGCTTTGATCATCCTTTCAAAGTCGAAGTGGATGGTCAAAGATTCGGAGCCTTTCAGGCCGGCCAGGGTCTGGATTTCGTCGCTGCTCTGGGACATCCTGTCCAGGAGTTCAGTATCCTTGGAATCTTCCCGCTTGTGGACGGAGAGGACCCATTGGGTTTCCCTTTAAAGCTGGCCTTTGATCGGGACACTGCCGATTTTGAAATGCGCCCCATCGAAGCACCGCCCCAGCTTATCGGCGACTTCGATTCGGATTTTGATGTGGATTTTCACGATTTCACATTCCTTGCCGGCTCGTTTCTTTCGGTTTCCGGAGAGCCGGCCTTTCAATCTCAGTGTGATATTGCCGAGCCGAAGGATGAGCAGATCGATATGGCCGATCTTCTTGTGTTTCTCGAATCCTGGCTCGCTCCGTAATAACGGCGACAGGCCCTACAGCGCAAAAACAGAAATACTCCTTTCTTCAGAACAGCTTCATTTACAGGAAGCTGAGGAATGCCGGGGAATAGTGTGCGGTGAATTTTTTGGTGAGTCCGTGTTGTGTCACCTTTTTTTCCTGCTCATCGCCAACAGAGTCACGCCAACGATCCCGGATAGCGCCGCTCCGGCTCCGGCATACTTGGTCGCCGCCGGTGTCGCCGGCTTCATAGGACCAAGCATTCCTCCCATGCCGCCCACCGGGCTGTTTTGCTGCATCTGGTTCATTGCCCTGACATTATTCGCGTTTGTCTGATATCGCTCCGCCGCCACAAACACAAGGACGGCACAAATAACCAGGCATACTACACCGATGACCATAAGAATCTGCTGGTTCGACATTGTTTGCTCTCCTTTTGAATAGGCTTCGTTTCGTATAGTTACTCTCTGTAGACGCCGATGTTTCATGGATGTGACAAAAATTTCCTAAAGAGATAATGGCGTAAGGAATGGATCTGGCCCTATAATGATAATGGCTTGCTGTCGATGTTGTACAATGATAATGTGAATTGATTGTACTATTGTGCATGTAGAAACGCATGTATTTGGACAACGCAATAGAAGGAGATTGGTTATGAACGCGAAGAACAGAGTAAGCGGCAAAATGTGCGGAATCTTATTCCTCGTATTGGTATCCCTGATTGGTATGGCAGGACAAACCTTTGCGCAGATGCGCTTGCAGGATCTGGTCCGGCAGGAAGGATTTGAATGGATGATCGGGACCTGGACGGCGACGACCGACGACGGTCAATCCATCGAAGTAGAGTATTCCTGGCAGTTGGACGGTTGGATGATTGCGATTGACTTCCGCATCGGCGAGTATTCTTATCGGGGCATGATCTTCCGGATCGAAAACAGGGATCAGGTCGTCGAGGCGGGATGCGACAACCAGGGCACGTCCGTC
Organism: Sedimentisphaerales bacterium; assembly: GCA_016930745.1. Taxonomy (GTDB): domain Bacteria; phylum Planctomycetota; class Phycisphaerae; order Sedimentisphaerales; family Anaerohalosphaeraceae; genus JAFGGE01. Next base: position 17,031 of record JAFGGE010000238.1, on the reverse strand, counting down.
ATGGGATCCTGGGATATTGTCGATAACAGGGCGATTTCCACGACGGAGCGTTCGAATGCGAATGGCCAGGTGCAGACCATGTCGATATCCCATCGAAAAGCCGGGATGAATGGAATGTCTGTGGAGTTGTTCAACGTCGAAAATGGACAGACCGACTCGACCCCATGGGGCACTTTGGAATTCCAAAGACGGGACATTCCGGAGAAAAGAATGGATTCTGCCAAGGTTTCCGTCAAAGAGGCCCCTGCGGAAAACGACTTTGCCGTCGATGTGATTCAGAAAGCAAAAAGCGAGGTGAAAATCACCCTGATCGGCCATGGTACGCTTATGCTGTCGTATGCGGGAAAGATCATCCATGTGGATCCGTGGAGCAACCTGGCCGATTATTCCAAAATGCCCAAAGCGGATGTGATTCTGATCACGCACGAGCATCGGGATCATCTTGATCCGAAAGCGGTCAAGATCGTATCCAAGGAAGGAACCGATATTCTCCTGACGTCGGCGTGCAAAGCAAGCGTCCCTATGGGAATCGTAGTAAAAAACGGCGATGTCAAGCAAGTGCAGGGAATACGGATCGAAGCGGTGCCGGCGTATAATATTGTAAACAAGCGGCCCGGCGGGGAGCCGTATCATCCCAAGGGACAGGGCAATGGATATATACTGACCCTGGGGGATATCCGTGTATATATAGCGGCAGACACGGAAAATACCCCGGAAATGAAGGAGCTTAAAGGGATCGATGTGGCGTTTCTCCCGATGAATCTGCCTTATACCATGACGCCGGAGATGGTCGCCGATGCCGCCCGGGCCTTGAAGCCGAAAGTGCTCTATCCCTACCATTTCGGACAGACGGATACGGGAAAACTGATTGAATTGCTTAAGGATTCCCAGGACATCCAGGTTCGTATCCATAAGATGCAGTGATCCGACGACCGGCGTTGAATCCAGGAGCAAACAGGAGCGGGATCCATGCGATTACAGATGGAATGGAAAGTGTTTTACCTCAGTTTGGCCATAGCCATTTCCCTTACGACTCTCAGAGCCCAGCGTCAGATGGAGTTTCTGGACCGAGGCGTCGTGGCCGTGATGCAGGGGGATGGAAAGGTGTTTGTAAGCTGGAGGCTGCTGGGGACCGATCCGGAAGGAATCCTGTTCCATCTGTATCGAATCACAGAGGGGAACGAGCCGATTCAAATAAACAGCGATCCCCTGTCTGCCACCAACTATGTTGATGCCAATGTCGATCCAGTCACGTCAAACTCGTATTGCGTTGGAGCCGTTGTGGAAGGAAAAGAACTCCCGCTTTCCAGGGCGACAAAGGCATGGACTCAGCCGTATCTTTCCATTCCCCTGCGGACGTTGGAAGGATATACCCCAAACGACGCTTCCGCAGGCGATTTGGATGGGGATGGCGTCTATGAGATAATCCTGCATCAGGCGGGACGGGGACGGGATAATGCCCAGGCCGGGACGACGAGCGAGCCTGTCTTCGAAGCGTATACACTGGATGGGACATTCCTTTGGAGAATCAATCTGGGAAAGAACATTCGCGAGGGGGCTCATTATACCCAATTCATGGTCTACGATCTGGATGGGGACGGCAGGGCGGAATTTGCCTGCAAAACGGCCGATGGAACCGTCGACGGCAAGGGCCGGGTAATCGGAGATGCCCAGGCGGATTATCGGAATACCCGGGGATTTGTATTGGATGGACCGGAATATCTTACCATTTTTGATGGATTGACGGGCGCTGTCCTGGCTACCGCCGATTACCTTCCCCCGCGGGGCAATGTTCGCGACTGGGGGGATGAATCGGGAAATCGCGCAGACCGTTTCCTTGCCTGTATAGCTTATCTGGATGGAGTCCGTCCCAGTCTGATCATGTGCCGTGGCTATTATACAAGGACCGTCCTTGCCGCATGGAACTGGAGGGAGGGCAAACTGAGTCCGGTCTGGACCTTTGACAGCGATGACGCGGCGCCGGGCAATCAGGCCTATCGGGGACAGGGCAACCATAACCTCAGCGCGGGAGATGTCGATGGGGACGGGAAAGATGAGATCCTCTATGGAGCGTGCGCGATCGATCATGATGGAAAGGGGCTCTATTCAACCGGCCTGGGGCATGGGGACGCCATGCATCTTTCCGATATCGATCCGGATCGGCCGGGGCTGGAGGTCTGGGCGATCCACGAGAATCCCCGGCATCCCCATGGGGCCAATCTGCGGGATGCGCGCACCGGAACGGTGATCTGGGGATTGCCGTTGACTGATCCGGGGCGGGGATTGTCCATGGATATCGATCCGCGTCATAAGGGCTATGAATGCTGGGCGAATAATTCCGACGGCCTGTATGACGGCAAGGGGCAAAAGATTTCCCATGCCAAGCCCCGCTCCTGCAATATGGGAATCTGGTGGGATGGCGATCTGCTGCGCGAGATTCTCGACGGCGGCGGGGGCGGCCGAGGCGGCGGTTTTGGAGGAGCCTTTATCGACAAGTGGGATTATGAAAAGGGCATCACAGTCCGATTGCTCAATGGTACAGAGTATCAATGCGTTACGAATAACGGAACCAAGGCCAATCCATGCCTTTGTGCGGACATCCTTGGCGACTGGCGGGAAGAAGTCCTCTGGCGCACGCGCGACGGCAAAGAACTGCGTATTTTTACGACCACCATTCCAACGGAGCGGCGTCTCTATACCCTCATGCATGATCCGATATACCGATTGGGTGTGGCCTGGCAGAATGTGGCTTATAATCAGCCGGCGCATCCGGGCTTCTATCTGGGGCATGGGATGGCCGATCCACCGCACCTTTCCATTTCGACTCCAAGAGGGGGGAGTAAGTGACAAAAGGAAACGCGAAAAGTCCGACCATAAATGATTCCTGTAACTGCAGGAGAAAGGGAATGGCTGTAATGGGACGGAATGTTGGCAGAAATTCGCAATTCCGAATCGTGTTATATTGGATTCTTTCGGCTTTCTTCTTTTCTCATTCTGTTTCTGCTCAGGAAACTCCGATTGTGATTCAGGTGGATGGTTCCGCCGAGGGTAAACCGTTCCAGCATGTCTGGCAGTATTTCGGCTATGATGAATGCAATTATACAACCTCACCGGATGCGATGGACCTGGCACAGGCTGTTGTGGATATGAACAGGGAGCAGGTTTACTTGCGTTCCCACTTTTTGTTGAACAGTGGAGATGGAAAGGCCTCCTTAAAGTGGGGTTCATCCAATATATACAGAGAGAATGAGCAGGGAGAGCCGATTTATTCATGGGAGATCATGGACGGAATCATGGATGCCGTGGTAGGTTGCGGGGCCTTGCCTCTGGTTGAAATCGGTTTCATGCCCAAAGACCTCTCTTCTCGTCCAGAGCCATATCGGAATTCGGACACCTACAAACTGGATGGAGGCTGTTTTTATCCTCCGAACGATTATGAGAAATGGGCGGAGTTGATTCGGACCTGGGCTCGACACAGTAAACAACGATATCCCGATGTGGAACAGACATGGCTGTGGGAACTCTGGAACGAGCCCAACATTGCGTATTTTCATGGAACATTGCAGGACTATATAAAGCTGTATGACTCTACCGAGCGTGCATTGCACGAAGTTTTACCTAAGGCCATGCTGGGAGGACCTCACACCGCGGGAGTCGGCGGGGATTATTTGCGAGGTTTTCTGACGCACTGTGCCAGAGGCGTCAATGCCGTCACAGGAAAGAAAGGAACGCGGCTGGATTACATCGGATTCCATGCGAAAGGAGGCGTTCGCCTGTCGGACGGCCATGTACAGATGAACCTGGGCAATCAATTAAAACAACATCGCGATGGATTTGCCATGATAGCCGATTTTCCGGAATTTAAGACCACGCCGATCATTATCGGCGAGGCGGATCCGGACGGTTGTGCCGCTTGTCCTTCCAGCCGGTTCCCGGAGCATGGATACAGAAATGTCTCCGCCTATGCGGCGTATGAAGTGGCTATGATGAAACATACGCTGGATCTGGCAGAGAGGGAAAATGTCAACTTGCAGGGAGTAGTGACCTGGGCCTGGATGTTTGACCGACAGCCCTGGTTTGCCGGATTTCGGTCGCTGGCGACCAACGGCGTTCATAAGCCCGTTCTGAACGGTTTCAAAATGCTGGGCATGCTGCAGGGGGATCGCATTCCTCTGCACAGTTCAGGTGCGGCCGGTCTGGATGCGATACTGGCTGGACAACTCCGGCGACATGGGGATATTGACGGACTCGCAACCAGAACACCATGCAAGGTCCAGATTGTCCTTTGGAATTATCATGATAATTTAATCCAAGGTAACCCGGAAAACATTGAACTTCATGTCAAGTGTCCGGATTCAAAAAACAAGAAAGCTCGTCTGGTTCATTACAGAGTAGATGAGGATCGCAGCAATGCATATAGTGCATGGCTGAAAATGGGATCGCCGCGAGATCCGACTTCAGAGCAGATTCAGATTCTCAAGGAGGCAGGGCAATTAGAAATCCTGGAGCCCATTCGATTTATCCCTGTCCGAAACGGACAACTGAATGTATCATTTGAGCTTCCTCGTTTTGCTGTTTCCCTGATCGAAATGGAATGGACGAGTCTATAGAGAACCAGATAAGATTGTTTTGGAAACGGTTGGAAAAATGGGAAAAACAGAAAAGATCGACGTTATGAATAAGAAGTTGCCTTATGTCCTGCCCTGTATTACAGTTTTCATGTGGACATTCTCTTTTGTTGGCGGCCAAAACGCTGTTGCGGAAACCAAATCCCTTTTCCATTGCGGGCTTGCCAGGGCGGATATCACGCCGGCCAAACCGGTCCAGATGTCCGGGTATGCTTCCCGAAAAGACCTGTCACAGGGAGTGCATGATCCGCTGAGCGTTCGTGTGATAGCCTTTGAAAAAGAAGGTAAAAAGCTGGTTCTTGTCTCGACGGACGTGCTGGGTTTTTATGGCGGAACCGCCGAAAAGATACGCTCTGTTTTACTGAAACGATGCCCATTGGCGCCTTCCGAATTGTTTCTCTGTGCGATCCATACCCATGCAGCGCCGACCGTGACCCTGGATGAAAAAACAGCGCATCGCAACAATGTTGAGTATACCCAAACGCTTACGGGAACAATCGGCGATTGTATCGAAGCGGCGTTGCAGTCCATGGCGCCGGCTGCGATGGGAACAGGGCGAGGATTCTCCCCGATTGGAATGAACCGCCGTGAAAAACGGATGGTGACCTCGGCGGACGGATCCGCTCAGGCGGTTATAAATCTGGGACGAAATCCGTATGGACCGACGGATAAGGAGGTCCTGGTGGCTCGCATTTCCCGATGGGATGGTTCTCCGGTAGCAGCGCTTTTCGATTATGCGTGCCATTCGACCTCGCTGGGACCTCGAAATTACCTCATCAGCGGCGACATCCTGGGTTTGGCGGAGCAGTGTGTGGAAAAAATACTGGGCGGTTCTCTCATGGCCCCTGCGTTTGCCGGGGCCTGTGGAGATATCGATCCGTGGTTTCGTGTCCTGCCGGAATTCAACACCGAACCGGGCTGGATCCCGGAGCCGGTCCTGCTGGCTACCCTGCTGGGCGAAGAAGTTGTCCATACGTTCCGAAAGATTGATTCTCTTTCAGATAAGGGAACGATCCGGACCTCTATCGCGACGTTGAAACTGCCAGCCAAGGAGAACAAGGACTTCATGCCTGCCGAGCCCAGAGAGGCGGAATTGACAATTACGGCCGCCTGTGTTGGCCAAGTGGCCTTCATCGGTTTTGGCTGTGAGATGCTGACCGAAATCGGAATGGCCATTAAGAAGGCCTCTCCGTTTCCCTATACATTTGTGATCACCCATTGCAACGGAGCGGCCGGCTATCTGCCCCCGGCGGATTTATATCCCGAAGGAGGATATGAAGTGCAGAGCAGCCACTTTGCTCCGGAAGCCGCCGAGATCGTCGTCCGGCATGCCGGCAAGATGCTTCATGCGCTTCACGCGGACTGACAGTTACACCCTGGCCAGTGTATCAATGTTCCGGGCCACCTTGTGGAATGCCTCGATAATTTCATCCATGTCCTGTTTTGTCCCAAGGAACACGATCTTGGTCTCGGCGGAAAGTCTCTCCCGCTTATTCTCCGTCAGGCCGTCCATGACCGGCAGCCGCAGCGAGGCGCGATACTGGTCCAGCCGGGCCCTGGAAAAAGCCCGTTCGAATCCACGGGAGCGCAGATGTTCTTCCAGCATACCTTCCCGATGGCAGCCGCCGCCATATTGTCTGGGGCCGCCCGAGATCGGTATGCCTTCGGCGCGGACGGCCTTGGCAAAATCGGACGCCGATACGCCCTTGAAACGATTCCTGTCATAATCCATTTCGAAATAGAAATACGTAATTCGCGTATTGGGGGAATATCTCTTGCGCGGTTTTAATCCCGGTATTTTTGCCAGTTCTCCTTCCACATAACGGCCGTTCTGTTGCCGGATCCGGTCCTGCTCCTTGAAGCGTTTGTACTGCTCCGTCAGGACGGCGGCCTGAAATTCGGTCATGCGATGATTGGAGCCGGGGAACGGATAACCGGATTTCTCCTTATCCGGGTCCCTTCCGTTATTGACGAATGCCGCACAGCGACGCATTAATTCCTTATCGCTTCCAAGAATCGCTCCGCCTTCGCCGGAAACGAGAGATTTCCATTCCTGAAAACTGATGCATCCGGTCGCTCCGAAAGTGCCTACTTTTTGGCCGTCCACTTCCGCATATACCGACTGGCAGGCGTCTTCCACGACGGGGATTTTGTATTTGTCGGCGATGGTCATGATTTTTCGGATATCGGCGGGAAAACCCGAAAGATGCACCGGCACAATCGCCCGGGTGTTCTCGGTAATCGCCGCCTCGATCCGATCGGCGTCGATGGAGCCGGTATCCGGATCGATATCCACAAATACCGGCAAGGCATGCAGATTCGTCATGACGTTGATCGTCGCGATGAAGGTATGCGGAGAGGTAATCACCTCATCGCCGGCGCCGACACCGAGGCATTGCAGGGATGCCCCCAGGGCCGTCGTGCCGCCGTTGGACAGAACACATTGGCTCGCACCCATGTCCCGGGCAAAGTTTTTTTCGAAATCATAGACTACATTGCCTCGAAGACAGCACCAGTTCCGGCTGCGTAAGGCTTGCACCAGGGCTTGTTCCTCATTCTGATCGAAAATGGGCCAGACCTTTGAGAAGCCTTTGGTTCGTACCGGCGTGCCCCCCAAAAGGGCCAGGGTGTTGGCCGAGCCGGCGGCCTGGGCGTACAGGGTCCGAGCCGCCCCTGTGGCCGTCCCGGCGGCGGCCAGGGCTGCGGAAGACTGTTTAAGAAACGAGCGACGTGAATAGGAAGTTCTCATGGCTTTTGCCTCCTGCTTTCTTGTCTCACAATTATAATACACATTATAGCGGCCTGGCCTGAACATGGCAAGCCAATACAAATGAAATACTTGCATACGGCGGTCGGAAAGACTATACTTCGAAATGAAATGAGTGAATGATTTCCAATTTTAACCGGAGGATGAATATGAACCGTCGGACATTTCTGCAAGCCGGAGCGGCCGGACTGGCATTTTCGGCTTTGAATCGGTTTCCCATGGTTTTGGGCCAGCAAAAGGCTCGTCGCGTCGGCCTCATCGGCTGCGGCTGGTATGGCAAGGGCGCCCTGCTGCGTCTGATCCAGGTGGAGCCGGTGGAAGTGGTCGCGTTGTGCGATGTGGACAGCCGGATGCTCTCCGAGGCGGCGCAAATCGTCGCCTCCCGGCAAAAATCCGGTAAAGTACCCAATACCTATGGTGATTATCGCGAAATGCTCAAGCAGGAGAAGCTGGATATTGTACAGGTTTCCACGCCCGACCATTGGCACGCCCTGGCGATGATCGCCGCGGTCAAGGCCGGGGCCGATGTCTATGTGGAAAAGCCGATCAGCGTCGATGTCGTCGAAGGCCAGGCCATGGTGGCGGCGGCCCGCAAATACGGCCGGATTGTGCAGGTCAACACCCAGCGCCGCAGCACCCCCCATCTGATAGAAGCACGGGATCAGTTCCTGCGCGAAGGCAAACTTGGAAAGATCGGTTTGGTTGAAGTGTATTCCTATTATCATATGCGAGGCCGCGGCAATCCTCCGGATACGACCCCACCGGATTATTTCGATTATGAGATGTGGACCGGTCCAGCGCCCCTGCGGCCGTACAATCGCATGGTCCACCCGCGAAGCTGGCGCGGTTTTATGGAATACAGCAACGGCATCGTTGGAGACATGTGCATTCACATGTACGATATGATTCGCTGGATGCTCGAGTTGGGCTGGCCGAAAACCGTCAGTTCCACAGGCGGCATTTATATCGACAAGGAAAGCATAACCAACATTTCCGATACGCAAACGGCCACGTTCGAGCATCCCGAAAAGGACATGACGGTCGTCTGGCAGCATCGTACCTGGGGCCACCCGCCGGACCCGAAGTATCCCTGGGGCGCGACGATTTACGGCGATAAGGGGACGCTTAAGCTCAGCGTGATGGGTTATGATTTTATCCCGCAGGGACAAGGGGAGTCGGCCCATAAGGATGTGACCTACGAATATGAGCAGTATCCCGAAGACAGGACGGAAAAAGACCTCGAACGCCATGTGGCGCCCGCGATGAGAAGGCACTGGAAAAACTTCCTGGCAGCCGTAGATAGTCGAAGTAAGCCCGTGGCCGACATCGAGCAGGGCTACATCACCAGCGCAAGCTGCATTCTGGCCAACCTGTCCATGCAGCTTGGCCGGACGCTGGCCTGGGACCCGAAGGCCGGAAAAGTGATCGGCGACGAACAGGCCAATGGATTACTGGCACGTCCCTATCGAAAACCGTGGATTCATCCCGATCCTTCCAATATCTAGGGATTGGCGACAAGAAAAAGTGGAAAATAGACAACAGGGGCGGCTGATGAGGCAATTGACCCGATCGTCATTCTGTCTGAAACGATGGAGAAGGACCTTTTGAGCGTTACAGCACATCCGATTCACTGGGAATCCCTGCCGGACGAGGAAATATTGCAGCTTCGGATTAAGGATCTGGGACTGCGGATTACCGATTCTCCTTTAGAACCTCTGATCGAGAGAATGTATTCCGAACTGGAAGAACGAGGCCTTTGTTTTCAACCTTCCTGTTATCTGGCCGATGAGTGGCTATGCCCGGATAAAGAACCCATTATCGGGATCCCTTTTTGCCTGGCTCATCCGCGTCTCAAGAAGATCGAATTCGACATGATGTATGAAGTGGAAGGAGGCGACGAGCAGAGTTGCATGAGACTGTTACGGCATGAGTGCGGCCATGCGTTCAATTATGCCTACCGGCTCTTCCGTCGCACCCGTTGGCGACAGCTTTTCGGTTCGTTTTCAGAGAGATATTCCGACTCCTATTCCTATCAGCCGTATTCCCGCCGCTATGTGGTCCATCTGGACAACCATTATGCCCAGTCCCATCCGGATGAGGATTTTGCCGAGACGTTCGCTGTCTGGCTGAATCCGGGGAATTCCTGGAAACCGAAATATCAGGGCTGGCCCGCGATCAAAAAACTGAACTATATCGACTCTCTGGCCTCTCGTATCGGCCAACAACCGCCTCTGGTCACGGCCCGAAACGATCCGCCCTGGTCGGCACAGAGGATGCGTTCCACTCTGGCGGCATACTATGAACGAAAGCGCAAGAGCCTGGGCAGCGATTTCCAGGGATTTTATGATGACAGCCTCAAGGAAGTCTTTCTGACGCGGTCCAAAGGACGAAAATGCATGAAAGCATCCAAACTGCTTCGCGAACACCGAAAGCAGATCGTGGATCATGTGGCCCGATGGACCGGCCATCGAAAATACGATCTCCATCAATTGCTGATTCGTTTTGGAACGCGTTGCGATGCCCTTGGGCTTTATGCCAGATTGGATTTGGATACTGTAATGGCAGTGGTCAGCCTGATGACGGCCATTGCAGGCGGGACCAATCGGGCTGTCATGAGGGGGCGTTTATGAAAACACAATGGCATGTCACCGTACTGGTGGATGAAGGGACCATTTCTCCGGACGATCCGGAATTCACGGGGGCCCCCCGGGAGCCTATGACCGAATACCATGTGGTCGAAGCGCTGCGAATTCTCGGCCATCGCGTTTCGATTGTCGGGGTGTACGATAACCTGCCGGATATGATCGGAAAGCTCCAGGAACAGGCCCCGGATGTCGTGTTTAATCTCACAGAGCAATTTCGCGGATTTCGCACTTTCGATAAAAATATTGTATCGGTACTGGAGATGCTGCAATTGCCCTTTACCGGGGCCGGATCCTTGGGATTGCTGCTGTGCCGCGACAAATGCCTCTGTAAACAACTCCTGGCGGTTCATCGGATTCGAGTTCCGGGATTCCTGGCGCTGCCGCTCGGTAAAAAAGTAAAAATACCCAAATCCATCCGATTTCCGATGGTGATAAAGCCGGCGTTGGAGGATGGCTCGGATGGGATTTCCAATGCCTCCCTGGTCTGGGATGAACAGGCCTTGCGAGAACGTGTGGAATACGTCCATGATCGCTGGGAGCAGCATGCGATTGCCGAAGAATATGTTCAGGGCCGGGAATTATATGTGACGCTGCTGGGCAATAAGCGATTGACGGTATTTCCCTTTCGTGAATTTTTTCACGCCAATGACATCGGCGGTCCCAGTATGGCGACGTCCCAGGTGAAATGGAATCCTGAATATCGTAAAAAGTGGGGAATCAAATTCGGTTTTGCGGAGGTCGACTCCGATCTGGCCGAGTCTATCGCTCGGGTGTGTAAAAAAGTATATCGTATATTGCATCTACGTGATTATGGCAGAATCGATCTGCGCGTTACTCCCGAAGGCAAGATGGCTATTCTGGAAGCCAATCCTAATCCCGATCTGGCGTATGGGGAAGAAGTCGCCGAATCCGCCGAGCGGGGAGGCGTTTCCTATGAAGATCTGATCCATCGAATTCTCCGACAGGCCATGCAGCGTAGGGCATAAAAGAATCAAATATATTATGATGGTTTCGATGGAAAAACAATGATGCGAATCTGCTGCGTAATGCATGTGCCTTTTGAGAATGAGGCGGAAATCGGACAGTGGGCGGCGCGGCGTCGGCATGAGTTGTTTCGCATCCATCTCTATGGCGGCGATTCCCTTCCTCCTATGGAAGCCTTTGAGGCAACCGTAATCATGGGTGGTCCGATGAATGTGTATGAGGAGAATATATATCCCTGGCTCACGGAGGAAAAAAAGTGGATCCAAGAGACCCTAGAGAATGGTAAACCAGTTCTGGGCGTATGCCTGGGGGCCCAACTGATCGCCGATGTACTGGGGGCAAAGATTTCCCGGCAGGATCATAAGGAAATCGGATGGTATGACATTGTTTTTACCGAACAGGCCCTGAGTATGTCTTATTGGCGTGACTTTGCTCCTTATCTGAAGGTCTTTCATTGGCACGGGGACACCTTTGCGATACCTCCGGGCGCTGTCCGTCTGGCCGGCAGCGAGGCCTGCGAAAACCAGGCTTTCCAATACGAAAATAACGTACTTGCCTTACAGTTTCATATCGAATATACACCGCAAAGCATCGAAAAGATGCTTCAGTATTGTTCCGAGGAGCTGGAACAGGGACCCTGGATACAAACGGCAGAGGCGATCCGGGCCGGATACCGACATATTCCAGGCCTTCGTGACCGACTTCATATCCTGCTGGATCGTATTTTCGCGGATACAGCCCCGACGGATCTGTCTCGTTGAAAAACCCTCGAAACGGTGTTTTCTTGACGGACTCGAAACGGCTTTTTATAATGTCCCCTTCCCAGTGTGAGTCGAAAGAATAGGATGGAAATGTGAATTCGTAAGGAGCGGTATTTTTGGCGTCGAAATCAAAAAAGAAACGGGCCGCGAAAGGCCAATGCGAGAAATGCACCGGATTGTGTTGTCGGTATTTTGCCTTACCGATAGAAACTCCCGAGGATTGGGATGATTACGATGATATACGATGGTATTTGTGCCATGAAAATGTGACGGTTTTCGTGGAAGAGGGCGACTGGTATCTGAATGTCTTGAATACATGTCTTTCTTTGTCTGATCAGGATTATACCTGTCAAATCTATCCTATGCGTCCCAAAATCTGTCGGGGGTATAAAACCCAGGATTGCGATTTTACCGGCGCCGAATACGATTATGAGTTGCACTTTACCAGCGCCAAGCAGATGGAGGAGTATATGAAAATCAAATTCGGCGACCGCGTCTTTGAGAAACTCGTCCAGAAGAACAAGAAGAAAAAACGCAAAAAAAATGTCTAGCGGCATTTTCGCGGAACAGGCAGAGACAAGGTTTATGGCAGGGATTGGATGGGGTCAATGAAAATACCATCGGTCAAAGGGACACGCGATTTCTATCCATCGGTAATGGCGGTGCGCAATTTCATCGTGGACGGATGGAAAGCCGCCTCCAACCGTAGCGGATTTGAAGAATATGACGGCCCGGTTTTTGAACATCTGACCATGTATCAGGTCAAAAGCGGCCAGGAGATTGTCGAGCAGCTTTTTCATTTTACCGACCGCGGGGGACGGGAGCTGGCGATCCGGCCGGAAATCACTCCCACCCTGGCCCGGATGGTCAATCAGCAGATCAATGCCCTGGCTCGTCCGATCAAATGGTTTTCCGTGCCGCGTTTATGCCGGGCGGAACGCCCCCAGAAAGGGCGTCTGCGCGAGTTTTTCCAATGGAATGTGGACATCATTGACGTGGACGATCCGCGGGCGGATGCGGAGGTTATCTTCACAGCGCTGGATTATCTGCAAAGCACCGGCCTGACCGCAGCAGACATTCAGGCCAGGATATCCAGCCGCCGGCTGCTGGCCGCCCTGCTGCAAAGTATCGGGATTGACGGGAGCAAGCTGGAACCGCTGTACGCCTTGCTGGATAAGAAATCCAAGCTGCCTTGCGAGGCCTTTGACGAGATGCTTGCCAAAGCGGTTTCCGACAAAGATCAGGCGGCCAGGATTCGTTCTCTGATGGAAGTTCAATCCCCCGACGACATTCCCCAGGTCATCCGGATGGAGGAACCGGCCAAGGCCGCTCTGGAGGAATTAAAGAAGCTGTTCTTGCTTCTGGACCTGATGGGGATAGGCGATTTTTGCCGTTTCGACATGGGGATCGTTCGTGGTCTGGCCTATTACACGGGGATGGTATTCGAGGTGCACGCCGTTTCGGGCGATCTTCGCGCGATTTGCGGCGGGGGGCGGTTCGATAATCTCCTGAGGGATTTTGGCGGGCCTGCCATCGCCGCGACTGGGATGGGCATGGGGGATTGCGTGCTGGAAATCCTCCTGCGTGAAAAGGGCCTTCTTTCCGACACTCTGCCTACACGAAAACTGGATTATTATATCTGCTGTCTGGAGGAGGGGTTGATGTCCGGGGCCATAGCCCTGACGGCCACCCTCCGGCGGCTCGGCTTTTCCGCGGACTGCGTTTATAAAACCGCCGGATTGGGAAAACAGCTCAAGCTGGCCTCGGCCGCCCATACCGCCCAGAGTATTATTTTTGGGCAGGAAATGACCAAAGAGAATCGACTCATTCTAAAGGATATGCAGAGCGGCGATCAGCGATCTATCCTGTATAATCAGTTTCTATCGGACCTTACGTCCTGAGAAAATCGTTTTTTTTCTTCCCTTCGGCATCGATTAATTACAACCGCCGTTTTGTCGATACAGGGTAGGCATTGTGTTTGTGTGGATATACTCCGTCATGGAAAAGGGGATTTTGGGGAATTGAAACCTTGGTGCGAATAGCGGACCTCATTCAGATCGGCGAATCCGGTGAAAGATCGGAGAGCGCATTGATTCTCAGTGCTGATACTCCTGTCGAAGAGGCCCTTTTTCGGATGCAGGAATTGGGATACGATTGCGTTCGTATGGAACACGATAAGACGATTGTCCTGTCCAAAGAGGACCTCCTGGCGGGTTTGCTGGATGAGTTGGAAGCGACGCAGGCCATGCTGCACAGTCTCCAAAGCCAGGTGGAAGGCGGGCTGGCCGATTCGTTGGATCTGGTACAGGAGTCAATACGGACCCTCGCGCAAAATGAAAAAAGCAAACTGGAAATCGCCATAAACAACCTCAGCGAAGGCCTGATCATTCTGGATCGAAAAGGTCGGATCGAAAACGCCAATCCGGCCGCCCGGCGGCTCCTGACGGGAGAGCAAGACGGATCGCTGGAGGCCGTTTCCGGAGCGATGGAACGCTTTCACCTCCGGGATGAGATTGTACAGGCACAGGCCACCGCGGAAGGCGAGAATATAATCAGGATGGAAAACGACCGCATTCTCCAGGTGCGGTGGACTCCCATGTATGACGAGTGGAGCCATTTCCTGGGCCATGTGGCGATGGTGCGCGATATTACGGAACAACGCGCTGCGGAAACGGCCAAAAGCGACTTTATCACATCCATATCGCACGAGCTTCGCACGCCCTTGACGAGCATTCAAAACACGGTTTCCAATATCCAGGCCGGAGTAACCGGGCGTATTTCCTCCAAGACGCGTACGTATCTGGCCACCATGAAAGGCGACTGCCATCGATTGGCCGATCTGATTAATGCCCTTCTGGATATGGCCAAACTGGAAGCCGGGTCCATGCCGATCTGTCCGGCCGTCACAAACCTGACGGATTTGATCGGGCGGATCATTCAGGAGTATGCCCCGGCGGCTAGGCAGAAGAAGATTCGTATCGACACAGCGGTTCCCGTCTGGATTCAGCCTGTATATGTCGATGCGCGCCGGATCGCTCAGGTAATACGGAATCTGATGGACAATGCCTTTAAGTTTACCGAATCGGGCGGCGCTGTCCGGTTCCGTTTGTATGAGCGGCAGGATCAGGTCGTCCTGGAAATCGAAGATACCGGCATCGGCATCGAGCCGCATTTGCGCGAACGGATTTTCCACAAGTTTTATCAGATCCATCGAAAATCCGGACCGGGCTCGCAGGGATCGGGACTGGGGCTGTCTATCTGCCAGGGGATTGTCGCCGCCCATGGAGGTTCCATACAGGTGCAAAGCGACAAAGGCAAAGGAAGCCGTTTCTCGATCTGTCTTCCCAAGACCGATCCCCACGTTTTGCTCGAAAAACACATCCAAGGCCTGATTCGTCCGGGCTGTATCGGGGACACGGAAATCGGAATGATGATTTTTCGTTATGGCCCAACGGGCACAGACGGGCCAAAACTTATCGGACTTGATGGGAAGGCTGTGGAGAAAATCCTTACGGAATCCCATTCGTTGCTGACGGGGGACGGCGACCTGGCCGTGCGGATGAGTGTGGGGGAGACGGTTTTTGTGCTTGGCGGGCGTTTTTCGGACCGTGCGGCCAAGCTAGTCGGGAGGATTCGTAAAATTATAGGCAATCCTTATAAGAAGAAGTTGAAAGAGGTTCCGATTCTGCCGATGGTTGGTCTAGGCGTCTATCCGGCAGATGCAGGCGATCCTTTGGACCTGGAACGGATCGTCCGCCATCGCATGAAACCTCTGTTTTAACCGGATACGCCCGGATGCATGAAGCGATAGGGAGACGGCCATGTTTGATTTTTTCGGACTCAGGAAAAAAGCGAATAAAACGAAGATTCTCGTCATTGACGACGAGCCGAACATCGTCCAGACCCTGCAAGACCGGCTGGAGATGAACGACTACAAAGTCTTTACCGCCGGCAACGGAAAAGAAGGGCTGGAACGCTTCGAGGAGGGGCATCCGGACGTGATTCTTCTGGATGTGATCATGCCCCTCATGGATGGTCTGGAAATGCTGGAAACTTTACGCAAACGTCCCGACGGCCAGGATGTCTCGGTCATTATGCTGACCGCCCGCAGCCAGGCGCAGGATATCGCCCGCGCCCATGCGGCCGGAATCGATGATTACATTGTCAAGCCGTTTGACCTGAGCGAGCTGCTGGAAAAGATAGAAACCGTCGTCGAAAACCGAAAAGCCGCTGTCCGGAATGCCTAAGGCACGCCACCCCAGTTAAACGGCTGATTGTTCAGCGAGACCAGTTCGCAGGAGCGAATCATCCATCGACCGTCCGGCATGGCCTCGAAATACAGCCTCGCTTCCACAAAGAACAGGCTTTTCGATCCCGCATATTCCCGCGTCAATCCCCGCAATCGCACCATCACGCTCAGATCCGCTTCCGCGGCATCTTTTCTGATGGTTAATAAGAATCGCCTTTTGCTAAGCCGCTCGATATCGGCCATCGCCAGAGAAGATTCACAGAATTGCCGCAACTGGTCCCGATTACGATGAAACGCATCGGAATAGTTTGGCGAAAAGATAGTGTCAAAATCCTCGAAGTTCCGTGTGCGGGCAAATCGAATCGAGCGATTCAACGTCGATTCAATCTTTTCCCGATCGGTTTTAATAAAACGATCCAGCCCGAAACCCAGAAGGGCGATACCCAACGGAATCAGAAAGAGCTTTCCGCCCGACTGCTGCCCGGCGCCGCTTTGCCGAAATAAAACGATACCTCCCAGCGCCACCAGTGAGACAAAAAGTAAAAGCCAGGGTTCTTCCAGGATATTTGTCATTGTCGTTTCCCTTTCCAACCTCTCCCACAGGAAGCGAATCCGGGAATGATCGGCGCCGATTACCTCTCGAACAATCTTCGAAGCTGATCGTTTCGCAACGAATCATTCATATCCAGGCGCAGGGCCGTGACCGTGATATATCCATCCGCAAGCCAGCGGGTATCCGTTCCCTCCGTATGGTCTGCGTGTTGGGGAACGCCGTTGGTAAACGTATAAATGATCTGGCCGTCCTCGCCGGTTTTTGCCTCATATCCCTCTCGAAAACCGGTCGCGGCATGCGGCACGACTTTGACTCCCTTGGGTTTTCCCTCGGACAGGCGGGGGATATTGATATTGATCACGTTTCCGCTGGCCAGCGGAAGGAACCGCTCGATCGTTTGACGGCAATACTCGGCGGCCTGTTCCATATCGATGGGTTCTTCAT